>NZ_JAQOSR010000056.1:0-46286 GCF_046718885.1 Bradyrhizobium sp. UFLA01-814
GCCTTTCCTTCAATATGTGCTTGGCGTAGATCCGTCCCTCGCTCTGATAGCTGGGCTGCCAGCCCATGGTCCACGGGAAGTTCTGCGGATCGTTCCACTTGGTGGCACCGGTCTGAATGAACAGCTGCGGTACCTTCTTCACGTTCATGTATTTCTGAATCGCACCGTTGGATGCCGTGCCGAGAGAGGCGAAGATCAGCAGGACCTCGTCGCCTTCGACCAGCTTGCGCGCCTGCTCGACCGTCTTCGGCGGACTGTAACTGTCGTCGTAGGAGATGAAGTTAATCTTGCGGCCGTTGATGCCGCCCTCGGCGTTGATCTTGCGGAAATAGGCCGCTTGGGCCCGGCCGCTGGTGCCGTAGGCGGATGCCGGCCCGCTATAGGGCATGATGTTGCCGATCTTGATTTCAGTATCGGTTGCGCCGGTGTCGTATTTCTTCTGGGCAAATGCGCTGCCAGCACAGACAGCGAGAATGGTGATGGCGGTCGAAAGCGCCGCCATTCGTCGAGCGACGAAAGACATCTCGTTTCTCCCCATGCGGAAAAATGAATGCGTGTTTTATCGGAGGCCGCTTTTCGGGTCCTTGCCGGCAGTGAACACCCGAGCCCAGGCGTTGTCGATCCCGGAAACACAACCTTGTATGCGGTTTGCATCACGTCATCAGGTTCGTCAGCGTTGCTGACCGTAGTCTTCCGGGCTTCCTGCGGTCAGGCCGCGCGCATCGATCGCTGCGCGCGATAGGCCTGCGGCGATGTCAGCGTGAGCTTGCGGAAGGCTTTTCGAAAGCTGCTCTCGTCCTCATAGCCGGTGGCGCGAGCGATCGCCTTGATCGGCTGCGCCGTGGTCTCCAGCAGCGTGCGGGCGTGCTCGACGCGGCGGCGCATGATGAAGGCCTGCGGCGGCTCGTGGGTCAGTTCGCGGAAGCGGCGGTTCAGCGTGCGCTCGCTGAGGCCGAGCGCGTGTGCGAGGCCGCGCACCGTGATCGGGGTCTTGCCGGTGCGGCGCACCAGCATGTCCGCCTTGATCAGCAGCGGATCCTGGCCGAGCATGTAGCCGAGCGGCATGAAGATCGCCTGGGTGCGCTGCGCGGTGTCGATCACCGCATAGTCGGCGCAAATTTTTGCGACCTCCGCGCCTTCGACAAGCTCGATCAGCCGCAGCAGGAGATCGACCCACGACATCGGGCCGGCTGCGCAGACCAGGCGATCGGCCTGCGTGATCACGGCATCGCCGGCGAGATCGACCTTGGGATGGCGGCGGCGAAGCTCGCTCTGCAGCCACCAGGTGATGGTGGCGCGGCGGCCGTCGAGCAGGCCGGCATTGGCGAGCAGCAGCACGCCGCTGCAGAACGCGCCGATCAAGCGGCCGCTGGCATGCTGCCGGCGCAGCCAGGCGCCGGCACGGTCATATTGCGATTGCAGGCGCTCGGCGGTGAGATGATCGACCAGGCTGCCCGGCACGATGATCGCGTCGCACGCCGTCCGCCCGCCCACCGCACCATCGACGGCGAGCAACTTGCCGCCGCCGGCGCGCACCGCCTTGCCGTCGAGCGAAAGCGTCTGCCAGCTGAAGCGCGCCTTGCCGCCGCGCAGCTGCATCACGTGGTTGGCGAGGGTGAGGATGTCGGCGATGCCGGCGACCGCCGATTGCATGCAGCCTTCCAGCGCGAGGATCGCAAGCTTCATGGGACCTCCGGAATTTGCCGTCATGCTAGCCGATCAGCGCAATCGGGTGGTGGCAGATATTGCCCGATCTCTGTCCGATCGGCCACTGCCTGATTGTGCCGTGCCGGTCCATCTTCGCTGCGTTGTCACACCCTCAGCAATGGAGAGAGACCATGCCTTACGTCACCATTTCCACCGTCCGCGGCATCTTCGATGTCGCGCAGAAGCAGGCGCTGCTGGAGCGCGTCACCGATCTCATGGTCGAGATCGAGGGGCAGGGCAACCCGGACTTCCGCCGCAACGTCTGGGTTAAGATCGAGGAGGGCGATCCGGCGAGCTGGTCGCTCGGCGGGATGATCCCGACGCCCGACATGATCGCGGGCAAATTCGGCGCGCTCGACGCCGGCGGACGGCGGCTCGCCAAGGCGAAGGTGTAACCGCCCTTCGTAGGATGGGTAGAGCGAAGCGAAACCCATAGCGCCGGCGCAAGCCTCGAGATGTTGGGTTTCGCTTCGCTCTAGCCATCCTACGGATCGCGCGCGACGGCGACACCACGCAAAACAAAAGGCGCTTCCGGTGGAAGCGCCTTTCGCATTTCGTCGGTGCCGTAAAACTTACAGCGAGTAGTACATCTCGAATTCGACCGGGTGCGGGGTCATTTCGAAACGCGCGACCTCGGTCATCTTCAGCTCGATATAGGCGTCGATGAAGTCGTCGTCGAACACGCCGCCGTTCTTGAGGAATGCGCGATCCTTGTCGAGGCTCTCGAGCGCCTCGCGGAGCGAGCCGCAGACGGTCGGGATCTGCTTCAGCTCTTCCTTCGGCAGATCGTAGAGGTCCTTGTCCATCGCCGGACCCGGATCGATCTTGTTCTTGATGCCGTCGAGGCCGGCCATCAGCATCGCGGCGAAGCCGAGATAGGGGTTGGCCATCGGGTCGGGGAAACGCACCTCGACGCGCTTGGCCTTCGGGTTCGCCGTGTAGGGGATGCGGCAGGCCGCCGAGCGGTTCCGCGCGGAATAGGCGAGCAGCACGGGGGCTTCATAGCCCGGGACCAGACGTTTGTAGGAGTTGGTCGACGGGTTGGTGAAGGCGTTGATCGCCTTGGCGTGCTTGATGACGCCGCCGATGTAGTGCAGGCAGGTCTCCGACAGGTCGGCGTATTTGTTGCCGGCGAAGGTCGGCTTGCCGTCCTTCCAGATCGACTGATGCACATGCATGCCAGAGCCGTTGTCGCCGTAGACCGGCTTCGGCATGAAGGTGGCGGTCTTGCCGTAGATGTGGGCGACCTGGTGGATGCAGTACTTGTAGATCTGCATATGGTCGGCCATCAGCGTCAGGGTGTCGAACTTCATGCCGAGCTCGTGCTGGGCCGAGGCCACCTCGTGGTGGTGCTTCTCGACCTTGACGCCCATCTTGGCCATTGCGCCGAGCATCTCCGAGCGCATGTCCTGCACCGAGTCCTGCGGCGGCACCGGGAAGTAGCCGGCCTTGGTGCGGATGCGGTGGCCGAGGTTGCCGCCCTCATATTCGGTCGCCGAGTTGATCGGCAGCTCGGAGGAGTCGAGGCGGAAGCCGGTGTTGTAGGGCTCGGCCGAATAGCGCACGTCGTCGAACACGAAGAACTCGGCCTCGGGACCGACGAACACGGTGTCGCCCACGCCCATCGACTTCACCATCGCCTCGGCCTTCTTGGCGATGCCGCGGGGATCGCGGTTGTAGGGCTCGCCGGTGGTCGGCTCGAGCACGTCGCAGGTGATGACCATAGTGGTCTCGGCGAAGAACGGGTCGATCGTCGCGGTGACCGGGTCGGGCATCAGGCACATGTCGGATTCATTGATCGCCTTCCAGCCGGCGATCGACGAACCGTCGAACATCGTTCCCTCGGCGAAGATGTCATCGTCGATCATGCTGACGTCGAAGGTGACGTGCTGCCACTTGCCGCGCGGATCGGTGAAGCGCAGGTCGACGTATTTGACGTCGTTGTCCTTGATCGATTTCAGGACGTCTTTGGCGGTCTTCATGAATACCCCTTATGGATGTGCGGGTCGGTTTCCAGCGGAGAGCGACGTTATTCCCGCTTTTGGCGAGTTCGTGTGACTGCACAAACGAAATCAGGCTGCCGAAGCAGCCTTTTTTCTCTTTTGCCGTCAGAAATTCCGGATAGCACCGCCCTTAAATAGCGTCCAGCCCGGATTCGCCGGTCCGGATGCGGATGGCTTCCTCGATGTTGGAGACGAAGATCTTGCCGTCGCCGATCCGGCCGGTCTGCGCCGCGCGGCGGATCGCGTCGATCGCCTTCTCGACCAGGTCGTCGCCGATCACGATCTCGATCTTCACCTTGGGCAGGAAGTCGACGATGTATTCCGCACCGCGATAGAGTTCGGCATGGCCCTTCTGGCGGCCAAATCCCTTGGCCTCGGTGACGGTGATGCCTTGCAGTCCGACTTCCTGGAGCGCTTCTTTCACCTCGTCGAGCTTGAAGGGCTTGATGATGGCTTCAATCTTCTTCACTGAGCGCCTCCCGGGCATTGCAGATTGCAGGGTCGAATTCGATGCGCGTGGGGCGCAGTCTGGTTGGTCTTAAGGCTTCCGGCCGGTGGCCGGAAACACGCGCAATGGTCGCATGGAGCGGCCTTGCGCGCGGCTTCCTCAAAAGCAGGGTCTATGCCAAGTTGTTAAGGTCCCCGATTTCGGAATGTTATCAGCCTTTTAACAGGCAATCGGCTGATATCGAACCACATGGGCTATGATATCCAAGCCTAACAAATAGGCAAATAGATCAATCCGTATGCAGTCGGCCAGTAGAAACCCCGCGAACGTCACAGGAATTGCCTCTCGAAAAGGCGAAGCGATTGAGGATTCGGCATGGACGTTCTGACCACCACCGAGATGGAACGCGCCGACCGGCTGACCATCGCAGCCGGAACGCCGGGCTTCGCGCTGATGATGAGCGCTGGCCAGGCCGTCGCGGAAGCCGCGATGGACCTGGTCGAGGAGGGGCCGATCGTGGTGGTCACCGGCCGCGGCAACAATGGCGGCGACGGCTTCGTTGCGGCCGCAGAGCTTGCCGCGCGCGGCCGCGAGGTCTCGGTGATCCTGCTCTGCGAGCGCGACAGCCTGCAGGGCGACGCGGCGCTGGCGGCGAAGGGTTGGAAATATCCGGTGCTGCCGTTCAACCCGCAGGCGCTCGGCAAGCCGGCGCTGATCATCGACGCGCTGTTCGGTGCCGGCCTCAACCGGCCGGTGAAGGGCGATCCGCTGGAGATGATCGCGGCCATCAATGCCAACGGTACGCCGGTGCTGGCGGTCGACCTGCCGAGCGGCATCAACGGCACATCGGGCGCCGTGATGGGCGCGGCCGTGCAGGCGACCGAGACCGTCACCTTCTTCCGCAAGAAGCCCGCGCATCTGTTGCTGCCGGGCCGGATGTATTGCGGCCGGGTGCGCGTTGCCGACATCGGCATCGCCGCGCAGGTGCTCGACGAGATCAAGCCGCTGACCGCGGAGAACTTGCCGGAGGCCTGGCGCTGGTCGTTTCCGGTGCCGCGGATCGACGGCCACAAATACGCGCGCGGGCATGCTGTCGTGGTCTCGGGCGATCTCGCCTCGACCGGGGCGGCACGGCTCGCGGCGCGCGCGGCCTTGCGCGCCGGCGCCGGCCTCGTGACGCTGGCCTCGCCGCGCGATGCGCTTGCCGTCAATGCCGCCGCGCTGACCGCGGTGATGGTGCGCGCGGTCGACAACCCGATCCAGTTCGCCGAGCTGCTCGACGACAAGCGCCTCAATGCCTGCGTGATCGGTCCCGGCGCCGGGGTCAGCGCGCGCACTCGTGACTTCGTCCATACCGTGCTGTCGGCGCAGCGGCATCTGGTGCTCGACGCCGACGCGCTGACCAGCTTTGCCGGCGCGCCGGACCGGCTGTTCGAGACGATCAAGGCACGCGACGGGCAGCAGGTGGTGCTGACGCCGCATGAGGGCGAGTTTCCGCGGCTGTTCAGCGATATCTCCAACAAGCATCCCGGCCGTTCCAAGCTCGAGCGCGTGCGCGCGGCGGCCGAGCGCTCCGGCGCGGTGGTCTTGCTGAAAGGCGCCGACACGGTGATCGCGTCTCCCGACGGCCGCGCCACCGTCGCCGCCAACGCGCCCCCGTGGCTCGCCACCGCCGGCGCCGGCGACGTGCTGTCAGGCATCATCGCGGGTTTCCTGGCGCAGGGTGTCGCGGCCTTCGAGGCGGCCAGCATCGCCGTCTGGATGCACGGCGAGAGCGCGAGCGAGGCGGGCCCCGGCCTGATCGCGGAAGATCTCACCGAAGTGCTGCCCGCCGTGTTCCGCCGCCTCTATGACGAATTCGGGATTGAGTATTAGGCGGCTCGCGCTGGCCGACATGGACGCCGCCGCGCGCGTGCATCGCACCGCGTTCGATCAGGCGCTGCCGTGGCTCGCCGGCCTGCACACGCCCGACGAAGATCGCTGGTTCTACCGCGAGCGGATGTTTGCGACCTGCACGCTATGGGGGGCGTTCGACGGCGCGGCGATGCGGGGCGTGATTGCGTTTCATGACGACTGGATCGAGCAGCTCTATGTGCTGCCGGACGCGCAGGGCCGCGGCATCGGCAGCGCGCTGCTCGAGATCGCAAGGCAAGACGCGGACCGGCTGCAGCTCTGGACGTTTCAACGCAACGCCCGCGCGCGCCGCTTCTACGAGACGCGCGGTTTTGTCGCGGTTGAGGAGACCGACGGCAGCGGCAACGAGGAGAGGGAGCCGGGCGTGCGCTATCGCTGGACGCGCGGGTCGGCGGGTGAGTGATATTGACCGGAATTGCTGACCGCGGCAGGCCCGGGGATAGGACCGGGCTCGCGGCAAGGCGAAATATCGTCTGGCTATCCGCCACCTTTTGAGCACTTAATGCCTGTATCGACCAGCGAATGTACCCTTGAGCCTTGAGGTTTTGTGGTACGGACCGGAGCAACATGACGAGTCCCTGCCGCGTCCTCATGATCTATCCGAAGTTCGTTCCGGATTCTTTCTGGAACTATACGGAGGCTTGCGAACTCGTCGGCGCGAAGTATCCGGCGGCGCCACTCGGACTGATCACCGTGGCCGCCATGCTGCCGAAGCACTGGGAGATTCGCCTCGTCAACCGTAACACCGAGCCTTCGACCGACGCGGACCTCGATTGGGCCGATCTCGTCATGATCGGCGGTATGCTCAACCAGCAGCCTGATTTTCTCCACCTGATCGATCTCGCCCACCGGCACGGCAAACCGGTATGCGTCGGCGGGCCCGACGTCTCCTCCAGCCCGCACCTCTACGCGGATGCGGACTTCCAGGTGATCGGCGAGGCCGAGCACATCATCGAGGAATTCATCGCCGCTTGGGAACGCGGTGAGCGCAAGGGCGTGTTCACCGCCGAGAAATTCAAGATCGACGTCACGCTAAGCCCGATGCCCCGCTACGATCTGATCAAGTTCGAGCATTATCTCTTCATTGGCGTGCAGTATTCGCGCGGCTGCCCGTTTACCTGCGAGTTCTGCGACATTATCGAGCTGTACGGGCGCGTGCCGCGTACCAAAACCCCCGATCAGATTCTCGCCGAGCTGCAAGCGCTCTACGATCATGGTTATCGAGGGCATGTCGATTTCGTCGACGACAATTTCATCGGCAACAAGAAAAACCTCCGAGTCTTGCTGCCGCGGCTCAAAGCCTGGCTGGAAGAGCGGGACTATCCGTTCGAATTCTCGACCGAAGCCTCGATCAATATCGCTGATGACAGCGAACTGTTGCAGGCAATGAAGGACGCCAACTTCTTCGGCATTTTCGTCGGCATTGAGAGTCCGGATCCTGAGACCCTCGTGCAGATGAAGAAAAAGCAGAACACCAGGCGCAACATCGCCGAGAGCGTTCACAAGATCTATGACTATGGCATGTTCGTCACCGCGGGTTTCATCGTCGGGTTCGATACCGAGAAAGTCTCGATGGCACAGGCGATGATCGACTTCATCGAGGAGGCGAGCATTCCAGTCTGCATGGTTGGACTGCTCTATGCGCTGCCTGGCACACAGCTGACGCGGCGGCTGGCCCAGGAAGGCCGACTGCACGAGGGCCATGATCTCATGAAGGTCGAGCAGGCGGGCGACCAATGCACGCTGGGCTGCAATTTCGACACCAAGCGTCCGCTTCGTGACATCCTCACGGATTACAAGGCTGTGCTCGGGCACGTGTACAGCCCGACGGAATATGCAGGACGGCTGTCGCGGCTTGCCGCCATGCTCGACCGGTCGGACCGGCGCCGCGACCTGCCGGATGGCGACATGCGCAAGAGACTTGGCGGCATCGAAGGCGTACACAAGATCATAAGTGCCCTGCCGGAGGTTCGCGAGCCGTTCTGGAAGGTCTTCGTCGAGGTCGCCAAGTCCAATCCAGGCGCGCTGCGCTACATCGTGATGCTGATGGCGCTGTACTTGCACTTCGGGCCGTTCTCGAAATACGTGATCGGTGTGATTGAACGCCGGATTGCCGAGTTGGACGGTACACCTCCAGTGAAGGCCAGGGCGCTTGTGCAATGAGTTCATCTAGTCTGCCGTTTGATGGACGGCAAAGTTCGCCACAGCTTCGGTTCTGATTGAATCAGGACCGAAGTTGTGGCTTCTGTTCGAGCGGCTGACGCCACTCAGGCAACGTCGGTGGAGAGCGAAACGCCCTCCACGCGTCGAATTCGGCCCGCAGCAGTTTGATTTTGTCCTCGACCAGCCGCACGGCACCGCTGCCGAGCAGCAGATGCGCTGGTGGATCAGCTTCAGCATCGCCTGCGCGGCCTTTTTTGGGATCGCCAACCTGCCGGCCACTCATTTCCATGCGGCGCTTGCGGATCGGATCGATGACAGCGTCATAGTCCGCGATCGACGTTATGTTTTTGCCCAAGGCGAACTGGGGATTGCCGGACCTTTCGCATGAGCGTGATCGGCATTGATCGGCTGAACTGAACAACTCGTTAGATATTTGCGTTTCCGCGATCGGTTCGACTGACCTATAGGATCGGCATCCTTGTCACTTGCGCGGAACAGTCAGATGATCGCACCGAGCAGCCAGCTCTCTACCGCCGCACGGACCGCCGGCGCGCTTCACCACGACGTCGACCCCGCGTCCTATCGCGCGGCGATGCGCCACCACGCCGGCGCGGTGACGATCCTGTCGGCGGGCGGACCGGGCGACAGAACCGGCATGACGGCGACGTCGGTCTGTTCGCTGTCGGACACACCGCCGCGGCTGATCGCGTGCGTCAACCGTTCGGCGAGCGCGCATGGCCTGATCCGGCGCACCGCCGCGTTCGGCGTCAACATGCTGCACGCCGACCAAGCCGAGCTGGCCAACGTGTTCGCCGGCCGCCGCGGCATCGAGCGGGACGATCGGTTTTCCGACGCCGACGGCTGGCTGTCGCTTGCGACCGGCGCGCCGATCCTTAAGGGTGCGCTGATCGGGCTCGACTGCGAGCTGATCGACGAGCATGCGCACGACACGCATTCGATCTTCGTCGGCGCGGTCCGCGCGATGCATCTACGTGAGGGGGAGACGCCGCTGATCTATTTTGGCGGCGCGTTCTGCGGGGTGGCCCGGCAGACCTAAGGGCGCGGCTTGAGGAATTTGTGAATCACTGATGTCAGCGCGCCGGCGGCCGGCGAGAACGATTGTCCGCGCAGCGAGACGATGCAGACCGTGCGCTCCAGCGTCGGATTGACGATCGGCAGCGCCTGCATCGTCTTCCTGATCGGCCGCGGCAAGGCGACCTTCGGCAGGATGCCGACGCCGAGGCCGGCGCCGGCCAGCGCGGCCAGCGTGTAGCTGTGCTCGACCTCGAACTTGATCTTCATCTGCAGATTGCGCGTGGCGAGCGCGCGCTCCAGCATCGAGCGCAGCGCCGCCGATTTTGAGTTGAGCAGGATCGGGTAGGCGGACAGCTCGGTCAGGTCGACCGCGCTGCGCTTGCGAAACGGAAACGCCTTGGTCGCCAGCGCATAGATCGGGTCGTTGAACAGCGGCGCAAACTGAAACTCGGTCGAGCCGTCCATCTCCGGCCCGATGCCGAAATCCGCCTCGCGGCGGCGCAGGCAGTCCAGCATGTCCTCGGCCGCAAGCTCGCGCAGATTGATGTTGATGCCGGGATAGCTCGCCTGGAAGGCATGCAGCGCCTGCGGCAGGATGGTCGCGGCAATGGTCGGAACGCAGGCCAGCGACAGCGTGCCGCGCTGGATGTCGATGACCTCGCGGATCTCGCGCAGGCCGTTCTCCCATTCGCCGAGCGCACGCCGCGCGTGCGTCAGCAATTGCAGTCCCTCGGCGGTCAACTCGACGCGCCGCGTGGTGCGATGAAACAGGGCGGCGCCGACCTGGTCCTCCAGCAGCTTGATCTGCATGCTGACCGCGGATTGCGAGCGATTGAGCTGCTCGGAGGCCTGGCGAAAGCTCTTGTTCTCGGCGACCGCGATGAACATGTGCAGCAGCTTGAAATTGATCTGCGACATCGTTTTGCCCTGCAGGGGATCGTCCCGAAGAACTGAACAGTTCTTAAGATAATCTCGTTGGAAAGATCAGTGCCGGACATCTAGCATGGTTGTGTTGGCCGCGGGAGACGATCCTGCGGCGCGATGCAGAAAAGATGCTTCATGTCCTTCACCGTCACCAAGCCGCGCACCCGCCGCGTCCAGCGTTCCGAACTCGCGGTTCCCGCGACCTCGACCCATTTCTTCGAACGCGCCGCGAGTAGCGCCGCCGATTTCATCTTCCTCGATCTGGAGGACGCGGTTGCGCCGCCGCGAAAACCCGAGGCGCGCGAGATCGCGATCGAGGCGCTGAACCGGATCGACTGGGGCAACAAGACGCTGGCGGTGCGGATCAACGGCCTCGACACTGAGTGGGCGCATCGCGACATCATCGAGATCGCCAGCCGCGTGCCGCGCCTCGACATCGTCATGGTGCCGAAGGTCGGCACCGCATTCGACGTCCGTTTCGTCGATGCGCTGCTGACGGGGCTCGAGCGAGAGTTCCCGCGCGCAAGGCCGCTGGGCATCGAGATCCTGATCGAGACCACGCTTGGCCTTGCCAATGTCGAGGACATCGTGCAGGCGTCGGAGCGTTTGGAGGCTGTGATCTTCGGCATCGGCGATTACTCGATCGACCTGCGCACCTGCGGCGAGATCATCGGCGCCTCCGATCCGCGCTATGCCGTGCTCACCGATGCGGACGAGGGCGGCGCGCGCCGCGTGCACTGGAACGACCAATGGCACTTCGCGCTCGCCCGGATTGCCAATGCCTGCCGCGCCCACGGCCTGCGTGCGATCGACGGCCCCTATGCCAATTTCGGCGATGCCGCGGGCTTTCGCGCCAGTGCGGCGCGGGCGGCCGCGCTCGGCTTCGAGGGCAAATGGGCGATCCATCCCTCGCAGCTCGAGACCGCCAACGAGGTGTTCTCGCCGACCGCGCGCGAGATCGGCTGGGCGCGCGAGATCACGGCCAAGATTCAATCCGCCAGCGCCGGCGGCGACGGCGCCTTCGGGCAGGACGGGGTGCTGATCGATCTTGCGGTGCTCAAGCGCGCGCAGGCGATCATCGACCGCCATGACGCAATTCAGGCGGCGGGCAGGGCAGGAGCGCGCGATGTCGCATGAACCACCGCTTGCCGGAATTCGCGTGCTCGATATCGCGACCTTCGTGGCGGCGCCGTTCTGCGGGACGGTGCTGTCGGACTTCGGCGCCGAGGTGATCAAGATCGAGCAGCCGCGCGTCGGCGATCCCCTGCGCCGGTTCGGAACGCCGAGCGACTGCGGCGACACCTATGTCTGGCTCAGCGAAGCCCGCAACAAGAAGTCGGTGACGCTCGACCTGCGCAGCGAGCGTGGCGCCGCGCTGTTTCGCGAGCTGGTCCGCCAATCCGACGTGGTGCTGGAGAACTTCCGGCCGGGCACGCTGGAGAAATGGGGGCTCGGCTTCGAGGCGCTGCGCGAGATCAACCCAAAACTCGTGATGCTGCGCATCAGCGCCTATGGGCAGGACGGCCCGCTGCGCGACAAGCCCGGCTTTGCCCGGATCGCGCACGGCTTCAGCGGCCTCGCCTATCTTGCCGGCGAGGCGGGACGGGCGCCGGTGATGCCGGGATCGACCTCGCTCGCCGATTATATTTCCGGGCTTTGGGGCGCGCTCGGCGTGCTGCTGGCGCTGCGCCATGCCGGAGCCACCGGACACGGGCAGGTGGTCGATATCGGGCTCTATGAATCGGTGTTTCGGCTGCTTGATGAAATGGCGACCGTGTTCGCCAAGACCGGCTTCGTCCGCGAACGCCTCGGCGCCGACACGGTCAATGTCGTGCCGCACAGCCATTACCAGACCGCCGACGGCAAATGGGTGGCGCTGGCCTGTTCGAGCGACAAGATGTTCGAACGCCTGGCGCAGGCGATGCGGCGGCCGGATCTCGCGACCGACCCGCGCTATGCGGCCATGGGCGGCCGCCTGGTGCGGCGCGAGGAGGTCAACGGGATGGTCGCCGACTGGATCGGCTCCATGCCGCTGGAGACGGCGCTTGCCGAGTGCGAGCGCTACGACGTGCCCTGCGGGCCGATCTACAGCATCAGTGACATCTTCGCCGACCCGCAGTACCGCGCCCGCGGCAACATCGCCGAGGTGCCCTCGCGCGCCGGGCCGATCGCGGTGCCGAGTGCAATCCCCAAGATGTCGCGCACGCCGCCCCAGTTCCGGCACGCCGGCGTCGCGCTTGGCGCGCACACCGACGAAGTCCTGACCTCACTTGCCGGCGCAACCGCGGCGGCGCTCGCCGCGCTGCGCAGCGACGGGGTGATCTGACATGAACCAATTCTCCCGCGGCCACTAAGGAACCACGCCATGACCAGGCAAATGAAATTGATCGGCTTCCTGCAGGCCCAGAATTGCTCGAACTATCCCGCCTCCTGGCGCCATCCGGACTCGAAGCCGAACTGGTTCTCGCGCGACTATTATCAGGAGATCGGGCGCACGCTGGAGCATGGCAAGTTTCATCTCGCCTTCTTCGACGACCGGCTCGCGATCCCCGATCGCTTCGGCGACGATTTTCGCGAGACCATCCGCCACGGCGTGCGCGCGGCGAAGCTCGATCCGGTCTCGGTCGCGCTCACGATGGGATTGGCGACCGAGCGGCTCGGCATCGGCGTGACCTATTCGACCACCTATTACGAGCCGTTCCACGTCGCGCGGGTGTTCGCAACGATGGACCTGCTGCTGAACGGCCGCGCGGCCTGGAACGTGGTGACCTCGCTGAACGACTCCGAGGCGGCGAATTTCGGTGCCTCGCAGCATCTCAGCCACGATCTGCGCTACGACCGCGCCGACGAGTTCATGGAGGTCGTGCTCGGCCACTGGAACAGCTGGGAGGACGGCGCCGTCAGCTTCGACCGCGAGAGCGGGCTGTTCGCCGACCCGGCCAAGGTGCACCGGCTTGACCATCACGGGCATTTCTTCCGCTCGCGCGGCCCGTTCACGGTGCCGCGCTCGCCGCAGGGCCATCCGGTGATCATCCAGGCCGGCCAGAGCGGCCGCGGCAAGACTTTCGCGGCGCGCTGGGGCGAACTGATCTTCGTGATCTATCCCAATCTCGACCTTGCGAAGAAGCAATATGCCGACCTCAAGGGAACGCTGGCCAAGACGGGCAGGGACATCAGCATCGCGCCGGCGGTCTATCCTGTCGTCGCCGAGACCCAGGCCGAGGCCGAGGATAAGTTCGCGGCGATCAGCCGGCTCGCCAAGCCGATCGACGCGCTGACGCTGTTGTCGGAGGTGCTGAACTACGATTTCGCGGCCAAGCCGATGGACGAACCGTTCACGTCGGACGAGCTGGCTTCGATCAGCGGATTGCAGGCAATCCGCGACCGCGTGGTGAATCTCAGCGGCAAGCCCAATCCGACGCCGCGGGACTTCGTGCAGTTCAGCGGGCGCGGGACACTCGCCGAACTGCCGACCTTCGTCGGCTCGCCCAAGGCGGTCGCCGATCAGATGGAGCGCTGGTTCTGCGAAGGCGGCTGCGACGGCTTTGTCGTCGCCGCCACCCATGTGCCCGGCACCTACCAGGACTTCGTGCGCCTCGTGGTGCCCGAGCTGCAACGCCGCGGCCTGTTCCAGCGCGAGTATCAGGGTGACACGTTGCGCGAGAATCTCGGCCTGCCGCGGCCGCAAGCCGCGCATGCAAGCGCAGACGAGGAGGCGCGCGTCTCGACCGGATAGCCCCGGCACAAAAATCGGCGCAGACAACGATCAGAACAAAATCAAAATCAGGGAGGCTGAAGTGACCAAGGGCGTTAACGCGGGGGGCCGGCTCGATAGATTGCCGATCGCCGGATTTCACTACCGGATATTCGCGCTGATCGGAGCCGGACTGTTCGTAGACGGCTTCGAGATCTTCCTCGCCGGCAGCATTCTCGGCGCACTGGTTCAATCCGGCTATTCGGACCTTGCCCAGAATGCGCGCTTCATCTCGGCGACCTTTGTCGGGATGCTGATCGGCGCCTGGCTGGCGGGCGTCGCCGGCGACCGCTTCGGCCGCAAGTTCGCTTACCAGGCCAATCTCCTGATCTTCGGCCTCAGCGCGCTGGCGGCAACGCTCGCGCCGTCGATGAACTGGCTGATCGGGGCCCGCTTCGTGATGGGCCTCGGGCTCGGCGCCGAGATCGTCGTCGGCTATGTCGTGCTCAGCGAATTCATCCCGCCGCAGCAGCGGGGCCGCTGGGGCGCGGCGCTCGCGACCTGCACCAATGGTGCGCTGTTCGTCGCGACGCTGGTCGGCTGGGTCGTCATTCCGCATCTCGGCTGGCGCTGGATGTTCGCGTTGTGCGGCATCGGCGCGATGATCGTCTGGTTCCTGCGGCGCTCGCTGCCGGAATCGCCGCGCTGGCTCGAGACGCAGGGCAAGAGCGCCGAGGCGGAGGCGGTGCTGGCGGCGATCGAGCAGGAGGTCGGCAAGGGCAAGACCCTGCCGACCCCGGCCTATCAGCCGGCCCCGGTGCAGCCGGATGTTCGCTTCACGCGCCTGTTCTCGCGCGCGTTGATCGCGCGGACCATCGTCGGCTGTCTGATCCTGATCGGGCTCAACACCGCGGTCTACGGCTTCATCGCCTGGATCCCGACCTTCTTCGTCAAGCAGGGCATCAACCTGTCGTCATCGCTCGGCTACACCATGCTGATGACGCTCGGCAGCCCGCTCGGCACGCTGTCGGGCATGTGGATCGGCGAGAAGATCGACCGCAAGCCGTCGCTGATCGTGCTGTCGCTCGCGGCGGCGGGGCTCGGGCTGATCTATCCGATGTTCATCAACCCGGTCGCCTTCGTCGTGATCGGCTTTCTCTTGGTCTTCACGGTGGCGGTGATGCTGGCGCTGGCCTGGGGGCTCTACATCCCCGAACTGTTCCCGACCGAACTCAGGATGCGCGGATCCGGCATCTGCAACACCGCCGGTCGCCTGATGTCGATCGTGACGCCGTTCATCGTGGTCGAGCTGTTCACAAGGTTCGGTGTCACCGGCGTCGTCTCTGTGGTGGCCGGGCTCCTTGTGGTGCAGGCGATCGCGGTCGCGGTGCTCGGCATCGAGACCCGCAAGCGTCCGCTGGAGGCGTTGCGGCCGGAGGCGATGGACGGCGAAGCGTCATCCGCGGAGATGCGCGGCAAGCTGCAACCAAGCCCCGGCGGGATCGCCGCCGGCGGCGAGTAGCGGAACGAAGCGCGCGATGTCCGCGTGATCAACGCATGCGGACATCCGGGCCTCGTCCGTCTTACGATACTTTTGGTGGACGCGTCGAAAGATGCGGGCTAAACGCGCGGGGTATTCCCTCGGCACCGTGAATCTCGCTCGTGAGTGGCAGGCAGAACAATTTCCTCGCTCAGGCGCTGCAACAAGGCGCCTTGGCGTTGCGGGCGCAGCAGTTTGCTCAGGCCGAGCAGATTGCGACGAACGTCCTGAAATCGAACCGCACGGACAGACACGCCGCGCTTCTTCTGGCGCATGCCCTGATGGGGCAGAACCGGGGCGGCGAGGCGATCGCCGCGCTCGAGCGGGTTGCGCGTCGCGCCGACGATGGAGAGGTCGAGACTTTGCTCGGCGCGCTGCTGTGCGGCGCGGGCCGCGTCACCGACGGCATCGCACAGCTTCGGCGCACGGCGGCACGCCGCCCGCCATATTTTCCGTCCTTTCAGGAACTCGCCGGGCAGCTTGCCAAGGCCGGTCAACACGACGAGGCGATCAGCACGATCGAGGCCGGTCTCGCGCTGGCCCCTGAGAGCGTCGACCTGAAGCTCGCTCTCGGGCGCCTGTTGCAGGAGACCAATGACGTCGCGCGGGCTGCAAGCGTCCTGACGGCGGCATGTGATGCTGCGCCGGGACGCCCCGACGTTCTCAACCAGCTCGGGCGGGTCCTGATCCTCGTTGGCGACTACGCCGCAGCCGCGGATGCGTTCCGCCGCGTGCTCGCGCAATACCCGGATGATCGCTCGACTCGCGCCCACCTCGCCACGTGCCTTTTCGAGCAGGGTGAGCGCGATGCTGCCGAGGCAGCGCTGCGCTCGGTGACGCGCGGTCAGCCCCAGCTGTTTGGACGCGCGGTATTCGTCATGGCCTCGGGATCTCACGGCCGCTTCTTCTTCTCCCAGAGCGCCGCTGCGAAGTTCCTCGGCGGGGCGTGAGATTGAGCGCGGCGGATGGCATTCCGCCGTGCCTTACGCCCTGAAGTTTCTCCGGTAGAGGTTCGGCTGCCGTCGGAGCTCGGTGCGGAGTTCGCCGACCCGCTTGGCGTCTTCCGCGGTGAACGGCGATGCCTGCGCGGTCCAGTCGTCTCGCTTGACCGGAATGCATTGCGCGATCGGAGTACCCTTGGGCAGGACGCCTCTGAAATTCCTGTCGTGCCAGTACGCCGGAAAGTGCACCCAATTGTCGGCATAGAGGTCGGAATTGACCAGGCCGCTGAGTGTGGTGAATGGCAGGTCGAAGCGGTTGACGGGATGGGTGAAGTAGATCGCGTAGCCTTCCGGGGCTTCGACGGTCCACAAATTGTGGAATTTGAGAAAGAAGCGGCCCTCTTCAAACAACGGGGTACCGGTGACCTGACTCGGGTCGTGGAAGCCGATCGGTGAGCGTGGGAATTCCGGCGTGCCTCCCGGCGGCAAATCCTGGTCCCAGGTGATTTCGCCGTCCTCGACCTTGAGGTCGCAAACCAGCGGCAGCAAGAACCCGCAGGTCATCGCATCCACGAACGGCGGGCAGCGCTTGATGGTGTCTTCGTCGTGCAGGTTGATCGAAGAGAAGGCCGTCGCCGGCATGGCCTTGAGCCAGTCGGGAACGCCCTGCGCCGCCGGTATGGGGGCCGGTATCAGTCCGTCGAGCTCCGTCGGGCAACGGAATTTGAGCGTCAGCTTGCTATTGGTCGACATTGGGCGCTCCGATGTCCGATCGACCTACATGAAAGCGTCGCAAAGGTGAAGCGTGCGCTCGGCAGCCAGGATCGCCGCTAGACGAGATACTTCGCGACCGCCGGCTCGTTCCATTCGATCCCGAACCCGGGGCCGCGGGCGGTCACTGCGCCGTCGACGATTTCGGCGGGCCTTGTGAGGATGGAGCCGGCGAAGTCGAGGAATTCGAGCCAGTGCGCGGTCGGTGTCACCGCGAGCAGATGCGCGCTGACCTCCGCGAACAGATGGCTCGACATCGGGATCGACGCGGCGTCGGCTTGTCCCGCGACTTGCATCCAGCCGGTGACGCCGCCGACCTTCATCACGTCGGGCATGATGAAGTCGGATGCGCCGGCCGCGATCGCCTCGGCGAAGCCGCGCGGAAACCACCAGTTCTCGCCGGCCTGGATCGGCGTCGGCGAGGTCTCGCGGACTTTTGCGTGGCCGGACAGGCTCTCCTGCGGCACCGGCTCCTCGATCCAGTGCAAATCGTAGGGCGCAAGGCGGGCGATGCGGCGGGTCGCTTCCGCCGGATCGAGCGACTGGTTGAAGTCGATCATCAACGCGATGTCGGGGCCGAGCAGGGCACGCACGCCCTTCACGACGCGCTCGTCATTGGCGGCGTCGCCATCGCCGCCCTTGATCTTGATGCCGCGAAAGCCCTGGTCGAGCGAACGGCGCAGCGCGCGCTCATCGGCGACGGGATCGACCACGCCGTAGCTGTCATAGGCCTTGATCGGCTTCGCCGAGCCGCCGAGCAGTTCGGCCAGCGGTCGGCCGGCGAGCTGGCCGAGCACATCCCAATAGGCCATGTCGAGTCCGGATACCGCCATGCCGACCAGGCCCTGCCAGCCGAGCAGGCGAAACTTGGCGTCCATCGCCTTCATGAGGTCGAACGGGGCGACCGGCTTGCCGATGAGCTCGCGGCCGATCTCCTCGATCAGATAGGCAAGAGGTTTAAGCGTGAGCTTGCTGTAGGCGAAGATGTAGGTGCGGCCGGTAACGCCTTGATCGGTCTCGACATCGATCAGAACCAGCGGGCCGGAATCGATCACGCCGAAGGCGTTCTTCACGGGGCGCTTGAGCGGCACCACGACGCTTCGCGCCCGAACTCCGCGGATCGCTGCAACTGTCTGGCTCATGGACGTTTCCTCTTGTTGTTATTGGACACTGTACCATCGGACCAGCCGCGGCGCGGCCCAGTCGGTCGCGACCTGCTCGACCAGATAGCGGCCGGGATATTCAGCGAGGAAGGCGATGCGCTGGGTCTGGCCCGGCTCAATCGCGAGCGTGTCGAGCCAGAACGGCTTCCAGCCGTCGTCGAGCCGGTCGAGCAGACGGAAGTGATGGCCGTGCAGATGAAAGACGCTGGCGATCGCGCCGCGGTTGGTCAGCGCCAGCACCACCGGCCGGCCGGCTTTGGCCTGAAAGGCCGGCGCGGCCGATGGCTTGAAGTCCGCCGGGCGGAACCATTCGGCGGGCGTACCGAGCGCCAGTTCGAATCTTGCGGCGCCCTTGAGATCGAGCTGGGCGGGCATGTCGTTGCCGGGCAGCGGCGGGGCCGGCGGGAACGGCGCCGGGCGGACCGGCGGGTCGTTCGAGACGGCCAGCCTGCCGACCGGGCGGGCCTGCTTGCCGTCGTGCAGCAGGATCGGAAAGCTGGTTCCGGCCGGTCCGGCCGCGTCGACGAAGACATCGGTGCGGCTGCCGGGAGCGAGGACCAGCGCACCGTTGCGGGCCGGAAACGGTTCGGCCGGCTGGCCGTCGATGGCCATCACCCGGACGTCGAGGTTCTCCAGCTTGATCGCCAATACGCTGCGTTGGCTGCCGTTGATAAAGCGAAGTCTGAGGCGGGCATTGGCCGGTGCCGAGATGTCGTATGAGGTTTTGCCGTTAATTGTATGAATCTGCGTCGAATCTTTAGGATCGTTGCCGGCCGGGATTGCGCTTCCGTCCGGCTGCAGGCGCCACTCCTCGATCAGCAAGACCTCGTCGCGATCGACTGCCACCGGCGAAGTGCCGGTCACGATCAGCGGCCGCGGCCGTGCCGGTGCCATGCCGCCATCGCCGAGCAGCGGCTCGCACAGGAAGGTGCCGGCATGCCGAAGCGGCAGCTGGAAGCTATCCTTGGCCCCGGAGGCAAGCAGCGCCCGGGAGGCCAGTGGCTCCGCGGCCGCGACGCCGTCGAGCCCGCGGCAATCCAGCGCGGCCGCGACCGGCAGTTCATTGCCAAAGGTCACGTCGAGGACCTCGCCGCGCTTGAAGCGGAGGTCGCCGCTGCCGAGTGACCAGACCGGCGTCTCCGGTCCGCCACGACCCGGTCCGTCGCCTGGGCGAAGCGAGATGCGGTCGGGTTTGGCCTGGAGCGCGACCGCGGTCCGGCCCTGCGCCAAGCCGGTGGCCGGCAGAGCGGGGCAAAGCGCCGCGGCGCCGAGGGCGGCGATCAGATTGCGCCGGCTGAGTGAAAATTCGGGAGTTGCGGGGGGACTTGCCATCCGGCCGATGCGGACCATTTTCAAGAGTACCTGTCCAGTCGCGATCGGTCGCAGGGCGGGCTCAACAGCGGCCATTTTTTTGCTGCGAACCGGTGGGCGCATGTTATAAGCCCGGCCGCCCGCGGCATCGCGGCCGGACTGGGATGCTTTTCGCGCGGGCGTGGCGGAACTGGTAGACGCGCTGGATTTAGGTTCCAGTGACGAAAGTTGTGGGGGTTCGAGTCCCTCCGCCCGCACCAAGCGCTTACAGCGTTTGCATGACGAATTCTTGGAGAACCTTTGGCCCCGATGGGGTGAGGGTTCGCCGAACCCACAGACGTTAGGCCGCAAGGCCCACCGTCGAACAGATTGAACACTGCCACGGCCGCTCGGGCCGCGGCAAAAGCGGAAGAAGATTGATACCATGCAGGTCACCGAGACCCTCAACGAGGGATTGAAGCACGAATTCACGATCAGCGTCCCGGCATCCGATCTCGATGCCAAGGCGGACGCCAAGCTGGTCGACCTCAAGGACAAGGTCCGTCTCAACGGCTTCCGTCCCGGCAAGGTGCCGGTGGCGCATCTGAAGAAGATCTACGGCCGCTCGGTGATGGCCGAGACCATCGACCAGACCATCAGCGACACCAACCGGCAGATCTTCGAAGATCGCGGCTTCCGCCTCGCCGGCGAGCCGAAGATCACAATGCCGACCGAGAAGGACCAGGTCGAGGAATTGCTGTCGGGCAAGACCGACCTGACCTACACCGTCGCGATCGAGGTCGTGCCGCCGATCCAGCTCGCCGATTTCAAGTCGTTCTCGGTCGAGAAGCCGGTGGTCGACGTCTCCGACGCCGACGTCGACGATGCCATCAAGCGGATCGCCGAAGGCAGCCGCCCGTACAATGCCAAGGCCGAGGGCGCTGCGGAGAAGGGCGACCGCGTCACCATCAGCTTCAAGGGCACCATCAACGGTGAGGCCTTCGAGGGCGGCACCGGCGAGGGCATCCAGGTCGTGATCGGCGCCGGCCAGTTCATCCCGGGCTTCGAGGAGCAGCTGATCGGCATCGGCACCAATGAGACCCGCACGCTGAAGGTCTCGTTCCCGAAGAACTATCTGAACGAGAAGCTCGCCGGCCAGCCGGCCGAGTTCGAGACCACGGCAACGCTGATCGAGGCGCCCGGTGAGACCACGATCGACGACGAGTTCGCCAAGACGCTGGGCCTCGAGTCGCTCGACAAGCTGAAGGAAGCCGCCCGCGAGCGCCTGACGGCCGAATTCGCCGGCGCCACCCGCCAGAAGGTCAAGCGCGCGCTGCTCGACCGGCTCGACGAGAGCCACAAATTCGAGGCCCCGCCGTCGCTTGTCGCCGAAGAGTTCAACCTGATGTGGAACTCGATCAAGGCCGAGATGGACTCGTCCGGCAAGACCTTCGCCGACGAGAACACCACCGAGGAAGCGGCAAAGGAGGAGTACCACAAGATCGCCGACCGCCGCGTCCGCCTCGGCCTCGTGCTGTCGGAGATCGGCGAGAAGAACAAGATCACGGTGACCGACGACGAGGTGTCGCGTGCCGTGATCGAGCGCGCGCGCCAGATGCCCGGCCGTGAGAAGGAGGTCTGGGACTACTACCGCAGCAACGCCCAGGCGCTGGCCCAGCTCCGCGCCCCGATCTACGAGGACAAGGTCGTCGACTTCGTCCTGGAGCTCGCCAATGTGACCGAGAAGAAGGTCACCAAGGAAGAGCTGTTCAAGGATGAAGACGCCGAGAAAACTGCCGCCTAATTCCGGCACCTCGCGTTAATGATGAACCGCGAAAGCGCGCCTCGCGACGGGTCCCGTCGCTAGGCGCACCGACGCGAATCAGCTTGAACTTCTGCGACCTGCCCAGGTGGCTAGTGCGGCGAGTTGACGGTCTTGTCGGCCGGAAATTGGCCCATATCTGGGTTAAGCCTTGAGGCAGTAGTCTTGAGCCAAGTAGTCTTGAGCCAAGTAGTCTTGAGCAAAGTTCTGCATCACCCCTAACCCTTGGGTTCTTTCATGCGCGATCCCGTTGAAACCTACATGAACCTCGTGCCGATGGTCGTCGAGCAGACCAATCGCGGCGAACGCGCCTACGACATTTTCTCGCGCCTTCTGAAAGAGCGCATCATCTTCGTCACGGGTCCCGTGGAAGACGGCATGTCGACGCTGATCGTCGCGCAGCTGCTGTTCCTCGAGGCCGAGAATCCGAAGAAGGAAATCTCGATGTACATCAACTCGCCGGGTGGCGTGGTGACGTCGGGCCTTGCGATCTACGACACGATGCAGTTCATCCGTCCGCCGGTATCGACGCTGTGCACGGGGCAGGCCGCGTCGATGGGCTCGCTGCTGCTGGCCGCCGGCGAGAAGGACATGCGCTTCACGCTGCCGAATTCCCGCATCATGGTGCACCAGCCCTCCGGCGGCTTCCAGGGCCAGGCCACCGACATCATGCTGCACGCGCAGGAGATCCTGAATCTCAAGAAGCGCCTCAACGAGATCTACGTGAAGCATACCGGCCAGACCTACAAGGCGATCGAGGACGCGCTCGAGCGCGACAAGTTCCTCACCGCCGAGGACGCCAAGGCGTTCGGCCTCGTCGACAAGGTCATCGACAAGCGTCCGGACGATCCGGCCGCCGCGAAGGCGGCCTGATCTGGGCAGGCATCTCGAGGCGTCGGTGTGATCTCCACATTGACGCCTCACATAACCGGCAAAAGCAGGGCGGTGGACCCGCGGGCGGGTGCATGCGCACAGGCGGAAAGTTCCGGTTTCGTGCTCATATACCGACGTGGTAATCCCGCAACGTTCCGTGGATTTCGACGCGTATTCCACGTGCGATCGTTGAAAATCACGGTATTGTCACGGTCTTGAGCCGGCCATCCGATTAGCGAATTCTTGATAGTCGGGTGCCAGCATGGTTGGCTGTGATGCATCGGCTATGATCGCGGAGATTCGAATAAACCGTGATCCACACGGTCAGTATTGCGTAGGGTCTTTTTTGGTACGGAATTTGCTCTATCTACCCAAGACCCCGGTTTTGTGCCGGATTGGGTCGATCTGGCAAACAAGATCGAACGGCGGACGGAGATAATGAATGAGTAAGGTCGGCACGAGCGACGCCAAGAACACGCTATATTGCTCGTTCTGCGGCAAGAGCCAGCATGAAGTTCGCAAGCTGATTGCCGGACCGACTGTCTTCATTTGCGACGAGTGTGTCGAACTGTGCATGGACATCATTCGCGAGGAGAACAAGTCCTCGCTGGTGAAGTCGCGCGACGGCATCCCGACGCCGAAGGAAATCTGCAAGGTCCTGGACGACTACGTGATCGGCCAGAGCCATGCGAAGAAGGTGCTGTCGGTCGCCGTCCACAACCACTACAAGCGGCTCAACCATCAGACCAAGCACAACGACGTCGAGCTGGCGAAGTCGAACATCCTGCTGATCGGTCCGACCGGTTCGGGCAAGACGCTGCTCGCGCAGACGCTGGCCCGCATCCTCGACGTGCCCTTCACCATGGCTGATGCGACGACGCTGACCGAAGCCGGCTATGTCGGCGAAGACGTCGAGAACATCATCCTGAAGCTGCTGCAGGCCGCCGATTACAACGTCGAGCGTGCGCAGCGCGGCATCGTCTATATCGACGAAATCGACAAGATCAGCCGCAAGTCGGACAATCCCTCGATCACCCGCGATGTGTCGGGCGAGGGCGTCCAGCAGGCGCTGCTGAAGATCATGGAAGGCACGGTGGCCTCGGTCCCGCCGCAGGGCGGCCGCAAGCATCCGCAGCAGGAATTCCTGCAGGTGGATACCACCAACATCCTGTTCATCTGCGGCGGTGCGTTCTCGGGTCTCGAGAAGATCATCTCCGCGCGGGGCCGCTCGACCTCGATCGGCTTCGCGGCGCAGGTGCTCGCGCCGGAGGACCGCCGCACCGGCGAGATCTTCCGTCACGTCGAGCCGGAAGACCTGCTGAAGTACGGCCTGATCCCGGAATTCGTCGGCCGTCTGCCCGTCGTTGCGACGCTGGAGGACCTCGACGAGGCCTCGCTGAAGAAGATCCTGACCGATCCGAAGAACGCGCTGGTGAAGCAGTACCAGCGGCTGTTCGAGATGGAGAACATCGAGCTGACCTTCGCCGACGAGGCGCTTGGCGCGGTCGCCCGCAAGGCGATCGAGCGCAAGACCGGCGCGCGCGGCCTGCGGTCGATCCTGGAGAGCATCCTGCTCGAAACCATGTTCGATCTCCCGGGCCTGGAAGGCGTCGAGGAAGTCGTGATCTCGCGCGAGGTCGTCGAGGGAACGGCGCGTCCGCTCTACATCTACGCGGATCGTTCCGACCGCGCCGTCGAGAGCAGCGCGAGCGCCTAAACGGCGCTCGTCTCGACCCGCCAAAAATGCACGGCTGCCGGACGCTCCGGCGGCCTCGGTGGCGCAGCAGCGGCGCCCTTGCGGCGTAGCAGCAAATGCCTGTTTAGCCTATATTTCCCGACACTTCTGAGACTTGACACCCCCCCGCCTGATAGCCACCTAATGCTATCGGTGAGGGATCTCATGCGTTGAGATTCGTCGCTTCACGATGCGGAATAAGCGGCTGCTGACGGCACTCTCATTCCGGATCACCAAGGCACCTTGTGGCGGTTGCGCAAGCAGGCGGACTGCGTGCAAGGGGGCACAACAAAAGGATTAGGCCATGACGACCTCAAAACCCCGGCCAACGATCGTCCACGGCGAAAGCCACTCCTATCCGGTGCTGCCGCTCCGCGACATCGTCGTCTTCCCGCACATGATCGTGCCGCTGTTCGTCGGCCGCGAGAAATCGATCCGCGCGCTCGAAGAGGTGATGAAGAACGACGCGCTGATCATGCTCGCGACGCAGAAGAACGCGTCCGATGACGATCCGGCACCCGATTCAATTTACGAGACCGGTACGCTCGCCAGCGTCCTGCAGCTCCTGAAACTGCCCGACGGCACCGTGAAGGTGCTGGTCGAGGGCCTCGAGCGCGCGCGCGTCGAGAAGTATTCCGACCGCAGCGAATATTACGAGGCGACCGCGGTCGCACTCGCCGACACGGACGCCAACTCGGTCGAAGCCGAGGCGCTGGCGCGGTCGGTCGTGTCCGACTTCGAAAGCTATGTGAAGCTGAACAAGAAGATCTCCGCCGAAGTCGTCGGCGTGGTTCAGGCGATCACCGATTTCGCCAAGCTCGGCGATACCGTTGCCTCGCATCTCGCGGTCAAGATTGCCGATCGGCAAGCGATCCTGGAGACGTTGTCCGTCACGCAGCGCCTGGAGAAGGTGCTGGGCCTGATGGAGAGCGAGATCTCGGTGTTGCAGGTCGAGAAGCGCATCCGCTCGCGCGTCAAGCGCCAGATGGAGAAGACCCAGCGCGAGTATTACCTGAACGAGCAGATGAAGGCGATCCAGAAGGAGCTCGGCGACGACGAAGGTCGCGACGAGCTGGCCGATCTGGAGGAGAAGATCTCCAAGACCAAGCTGTCCAAGGAAGCGCGCGAGAAGGCCCAGCACGAGCTGAAGAAGCTGCGCCAGATGTCGCCGATGTCCGCGGAAGCGACCGTCGTGCGCAACTATCTGGATTGGCTGCTGTCGATCCCGTGGGGCAAGAAGTCCAAGGTCAAGAAGGACCTCGAGGCCGCGCAGGCGGTGCTGGACTCCGATCACTACGGGCTCGAGAAGGTCAAGGACCGTATCGTCGAGTATCTCGCGGTGCAGTCGCGCGCCAACAAGCTGACCGGACCGATCCTGTGCCTGGTCGGGCCTCCCGGCGTCGGTAAGACCTCGCTTGGCAAGTCGATCGCGAAGGCGACGGGGCGCGAATTCGTGCGCGTGTCGCTCGGCGGCGTGCGTGACGAGGCCGAGATCCGCGGTCACCGCCGCACCTATATCGGCTCGATGCCCGGCAAGATCATCCAGTCGATGCGCAAGGCGAAGACCTCGAACCCGCTGTTCCTGCTGGACGAGATCGACAAGATGGGCGCCGATTTCCGCGGCGATCCGTCGTCGGCGCTGCTTGAGGTCCTGGACCCCGAGCAGAACTCGACCTTCAACGACCACTACCTGGAGGTCGACTACGACCTGTCCAACGTGATGTTCATCACGACCGCGAATACGCTGAATATTCCCGGCCCGCTGATGGACCGCATGGAGATCATCCGGATCGCCGGCTACACGGAGAACGAGAAGGTCGAGATCGCGCGCAAGCATCTGATCCCGAGCGCGCTCTCCAAGCACGGTCTGGACTCCAAGGAATGGTCGATCGACGACGCGGCCTTGCTCTTGATGATCCGCCGCTACACCCGCGAAGCGGGCGTGCGTAACCTGGAGCGTGAGCTCTCCACACTCGCCCGCAAGGCGGTGAAGGAGCTGATGATCTCCAAGAAGAAGTCGGTGAAGGTCACCGAGGCGAACATCGAAGAGTTCCTCGGCGTTCCGAAGTATCGCTTCGGCGAGATCGACGACGAGGATCAGGTCGGTATCGTCACCGGTCTGGCGTGGACCGATGTCGGCGGCGAGCTGTTGACCATTGAAGGCGTCATGATGCCCGGCAAGGGCAAGATGACCGTCACGGGCAATCTGCGCGACGTGATGAAGGAGTCGATTTCGGCGGCGGCGTCTTACGTCCGCTCGCGTGCGATCGTCTACGGCATCGAACCGCCGATGTTCGACCGCCGCGACATCCACGTTCACGTGCCGGAGGGCGCGACGCCGAAGGACGGTCCGTCCGCCGGTGTGGCGATGGCCACCGCGATCATCTCGGTTATGACCGGCATTCCGGTCCGCCACGATGTCGCGATGACCGGCGAGATCACGCTGCGTGGTCGCGTGCTGCCGATCGGCGGTCTGAAGGAGAAGCTTCTGGCTGCCGCCCGCGGGGGCATCAAGACGGTGCTGATCCCGGAGGACAACGCCAAGGATCTCACGGAGATTTCCGATGCGATCAAGGGCGGCATGGAGATCATTCCGGTCTCGCGGCTGGATGAGGTCGTTGCCAAGGCGCTGACCCGCGTGCCGGCGCCGATCGTCTGGGAAGAGGAGACCAGCAAGGTCGACGTCAAGCCCGACGCTTCGGACGAGGCCTCCGGCGGCCTGACGGCGCACTGAGCGAGCTCCAATCGAAGTTAAGAAAACGGCGCCTTCGGGCGCCGTTTTTGCTTTCGCTGTTCGCGATCAGGTCGGGAAGGCTGCGGCTCTGTCCGCGGCGGCAAAGTGCGCCATCTGATCGGCATGCGCTTTTGCGAAAGCCGGCCGGGCCGTGGCGCGCGCGACGTAGTCGCGACACGCGGGATATTCCGCCAGTCCGTCGAAGCGGTCGACCAGGCGCAGCACATCCGCCATGAGAACGTCGGCGACGGAGAACGGCCCGGCCAACCATTTGCGGCCCGTCAGCACCGGCTCCATGTGCCTGAGCCGGGATTGCAGGAAGCCGTCGAAGCGTGTCCATGCCGACGTGCCGCCGCTCTCGCCCGAGAATACCAGGAGCGACCAGGGCAGGCTCGCCATCTCGACCGAGTTGAGCGCGGCGAACAGCCATTTCAAAGCCTCGTTGCGCTGGCGCGGATCGGTCGGCAGCAGCGCGTCGCTGCGCTCGCCGAGATGCAGCAGGATCGCGCCGCTCTCGAAGATCGAGATGTCGCCGTCGGTCAGCCACGGCACTTGGCCGAACGGCTGGTGCGCGAAGTGCTCGGCGCTCCGATCGCGAAATGGCACGCTCGCAACGCGATACGGCAAGCGCGCCTCTTCCAATGCCCAGCGCACCCGGAGGTCGCGCACAAATCCCCGCGGCATCTCCGGAACCCAATCGAAGGTGGTCAGCGTCAGGTCGGCCATTGGGTATCTCCATTTGCTGGCTTCACAGGCAAAAGGACGAACGAATGGCGCGCGTTCCGACACCCCGACGGGCTTTTTCGTCGTTGCGGTACGGAACGATCGAGTTGCCGACGTGGGTACGCCGGCGCCGGAACTAGTCTTTCCTCTCGACGATGAAATTGCCGATCGCGCCGAGTGCCATCAGCACGCTGGTGCCGAGGAACACCGCGGGCATGCCGATATGGCCGCCGATGAAGCCGCCTGCGAGCGGGCCGATCACCTGGCCGGCATATTGCGCCGAGATCGAATAGCCGAGCATGCTGCCGGTGACCGCATCGGGCACGTTGTGCCGGATCACGCTCGCGATGCAGGGCAGCAGGCCGCCGAGCGCGAGCCCCATCAGGAAGCGGAGCAGGATCAACTGCCAGCCGCTGACCACGAAGGCCTGCGGGATCAACAGCAGCGCCGAGACAGCAAGGCAGATGGTGATGATCCGCCAGTGGCCGACCCGATCGGCCAGCTTGCCGAGATGCGAGGACGACAACAGGCTGCCGAAGGCCGCCGCCGACATCACGAGGCCGGCAACGAACGTCACCTGCGGTGTCTTGACGAGTTGCGCGACATAGACCGTGATGATCGGCTCGATCGACATGTTGGCGACCATCAGCAGCAGGCCCGTTCCCCACATCGCGACGACAGGGCGCTTGTCCGGGACCAGCGACCAGCCGCCACGCGCCTTGCCGCCTTTCGTGGTCTTCGGGCGTGCTTCCTCTCGGATCAGGAACGTCGTGCCGAGGAAGGTGAAGAAGATGACGCCGCCGATCAGGAAGAAGGTCGCGCGGATGCCGATCAGCCCCGGCAGCACGCCGCCGATCAAGGGGCCGACCAGGCTGCCGGCCATGATGCCGGCCGACAGCACGCCGATTGCCCAGCCGGACCGCGCCTTCGGCGTCTGCGCCGCGACCAGCACGGTCGAACCCGACGCGTAGCCGCCGAGTAGGCCGGTCAGCAGCCGCAGGCCGACCAGCTCGTAGACATTGTGCGCCATGCCGATCAGCGACATGGCGATCGCCATGCCGAGGCTGGCGCGGATCAGCATCAGCTTGCGGCCGTAGCGATCGGCGAGTCGTCCCCACAGGGGGGCCGTCAGCGCCGCGCTGAAAAAGGTTGCGCCATAGGCGACGCCCGACCATTGCACGATCGCGGCGTGATCGGTCACGCCGAGCTGCTCGACATAGAGCGGCAGGAACGGCAGCAGCAGCGTCATCCCCACGATTGTCGTGAAGGAGCCGAACACGCAGACGATCAAATTGCGTTTCCAGGGGCCCGCGTCGAGCAGGGCTTCGCGATCGACTTCGATGTTCATGTCAGCGCAGCCCGATCACGGCGAAGCCGCGCGCCCGCAGGCCGCGGCGATCCTCGTTGAGCGAACGCAGCAGGCGATCGCGGGTATCGGTGATGTGGTCGGCGGCCTCGCGCGCGGCGGCCTCCGGATCGTTGGCCTTGATGAAGCCGAGGATGCGCCGGTGCTCGCGCCAGGCCTGCTCGCGCGACGGCTCGGTCCACACTTCCAGCCAGCGCGCCCGCGACAGCCGGGTCATGGCGCCGGCGATCGCCTTGACGATGAAGGGATTGCCGGAGAGCCGCGCGATCTCGACATGGAAATCGGTGCCGACCCGGTGCCATTCTTCGCGCGGTGCGCCGGACTGGCAGGCGTCCAGCATTTCCTCGACGCCGGCGATATCGGCCGCGCTCGCCCGCGCGCAGGCGAGGCGCACCGCCGTGGTCTCCAGGGGAATCCGGAACTCGGCCAGCGCCTCCAGCTCACCGAGGTCGATCGGTGCGACGATCCAGTTGCGGCCGTCGCGACGCACCAGCTCTTCGCCTTCGAGCCGGACCAGCGCCGCACGGATCGGCGTGCGCGATCCCTCGAACCGGCTCTCCAGCCAGCGCTCGGTCAGCCGCTCGCCAGGGCCCAGGTCGAGGGACAGGATCATCTCCCGGAGCTGGTCATGGATCTGAAGCATCTGCGACATGGCGCCGTCCTTTGGCCGCCGCTTGGCGGGAGCGGAATCTCGGTCTGGCGAGTTTCGTATCCCGATTTGGTATCCCAAACAAGGCGAGTACGGGATACCAGCGTTGCTCCGCCAAAGGAGACGGCGGGCCGAGGCCGGAGCCCTGGACGATGGAACCGCGCCCACGGCGGCTGCTTTGTTGGACGGAATTGGAGCGCGCCACATGCGTATCGACGGGCAATGCCATTGCGGGGCTATCACCTATCAGGCCGAGATCGACCCCGAACGGGTCTCGATTTGCCATTGCACGGACTGCCAGGCGCTGACCGGCTCGCCCTATCGCGTCACGGTGATCTGTAGCGCCGAACAGGTCCGGCTCACCGCAGGTGTGCCGAAGCTCTACGGCAAACGGGGCGACAATGGCGGGATTCGCTTCCAGCACTTTTGCGGCGATTGCGGTTCGCCGCTGTTCACGAGCGGCGAGGACGGCGGGCCCGACGACTGGGGCATCCGCTGGGGCAGCATTCGCCAGCGCGGCCAGTTGACCCCGCGACGTCAGGTCTGGTGCCGCTCCGCCGCGCCATGGATCAATGATCTCAAGGAATTGCTGGCGCGCCCCAAGGATTGGAGCTGACGGATTGAGGCGTTTGCGACCTTGCGCCCTGAGGGCTGGCGAGGCTAAAGAGGCGCGCTGGCAAGGGCGGTTAGCTCAGCGGTAGAGCACTGGTTTTACACACCATTGGTCGGGAGTTCGATCCTCTCACCGCCCACCATTCGCGACCCTCAGGCGCAGCCTTTCGAGCGGCCCAGCCGACCGGATGAGCGGGCATGCTTCTCCCGATGATTGGGAGATTGCATCGGCGCTTGCCCGTTGAGGTAAAGGCGCTGGATCCAGCCCTACGGTTGCAGCATCCTGATGGTCGCGATCGGCCATTTCCCGATGTGGCCCTTGATCGAGATGCGCAACCCATGAGATTCGTCCAGAAACACGCCCTCGACGGTGCCCGCGGTTCCATCGGTGAGAACCGCGGCTCGTCCGACCAGCTCCGCCTCCGCTTGCACATGCTCGCGCAGGATGACGGTGGCGCGGTGTTTCACGAGCTGCAAAGCGGCCTCTGGGTTGATGAGCCCTACGGAGCAAGTCCATTGCACGGCTCTCGGTGAACGCGTGGAGAGGGCGCGATCCCGACCGTGGCGTGGATGGGGTGGCCGGGACCGCGCTTGCTCCGCGCTGGCGTGGCAAGTGTCGTTCGATGGCCGATCGAGCGAAAGGTGCCGAAAGTCACGCGCTCAGGTTTGATGCCGACGCTGCCACGATGCTATTCTGTCCGCCTAACCGGGAACTCGATGTATGCGCAAACTCGCCGCGATTTTTCTTCTCACCATGATTGCCGGACCCGCATTCGCGCAGTCGGATCACGTTCAGCGCTATCGCGAAGAGGTCGAGAAGTCGCCGGCCGATGTGGCCAACGAGGCGCGGCAGCAGCGTGCCTATCAGCGTGCGCTCAGCGGTGTGCCGGATCAGAAGCCGACCGATCCCTGGGGCATTGCGCGCAGCGACGGGCAGGGCGCGCCCAAGGCGAATGCCGCGAAGCCGAAGCCGGCCAAGCCCACGAGCGCAGCCGCCAAATAATCTCCGAGCGCGGATCGGGTCGATGAAATACTACGTCTGCAAATTGACAGGACCGCGCCCGACCTTTCCGCAGGACATGACGCCGCAGGAAGCCGCCATCATGCAGGCGCACGTCGCCTATTGCGGCGAACTGCTGCAAGCCGGCAAGGCGCTGGTGTTCGGGCCGGTCGCCGATCCCGCCGGCGTCTGGGGCCTCGGCGTGCTGCAACTGCCCGACGACGCCGATCCGCAGGAGATCATCGCCAACGATCCCGTCACCAAGGCTAATGCCGGATTCACCTATCAGGTGATGCCGATGCTGCGCGCCGCGACGGGCGAGAGCTGCTAGGGCATGATCCGGAAAAGTGCGAAGCGGTTTTCCCCAAACATGAGACGACAGAAGCTTCCTGAGAAGGTTTGGATCGCATGAACGCAAGCCACCCGCAAAACGCCGATCAGATCGCGTACTGGAACGGGCCGGGCGGTCAGCGCTGGGCCACACGGCAGGCCGCGCAGGACATCGTGCTGCAACCGGTGCTCGACCTCCTGATCGATCGCGCCGCGCCGAAAGCCGGCGAACGCGTCGTTGATGTCGGCTGTGGCAGCGGCGCCTCGAGCTTCGCGCTGGCGGCCAAGGTCGCGCCCGCTGGTCACGTGCTCGGCGTCGATGTCTCGGAGCCGATGCTGACGCGGGCGCGGCAGAGCGCGCCGCAGGGTTTGCCGGTCGAGTTCGCGCTGGCCGATGCGACCGTCTATCCCTTTGTCGGCGAGAGCTTTGATCTGTTGGCCTCGCGCTTTGGCGTGATGTTCTTTGCCGATCCCGTGGTGTCGTTCGCCAATCTGCACAAGGCGATGAAGCCGACGGGCCGTCTCGCCTTCGCCTGCTGGCAGGAGCCGCGCGAAAATCCGTTCTTCATGACGCCGCTTGCTGCCGTCTACAAGCACGTGCCGAAACTGCCGCCGCTCGGGCCCGAGGATCCCGGCCCTTTCGCGTTCGCCTCCGAGGCGAGGGTGAAGCGGATCCTGGGCGAAGCCGGCTTCTCCGGCATTGCCATGGAGCCGTGCCGGATTGAGCTCGATGTCGCGACCGGGCGCGGCATCGATGCCGCGATCCAGGGCGCGCTCGAGATCGGGCCTGCCAGCCGCGCGCTGGAAGGGCACACCGATGAGGTGCGCGCTGCGGCGATCGCCTCGATGCGCGAGGCGCTGGCGCCGTTCGTCAAGGGCGATGCGGTGCTGCTGCCCGGCGCGATCTGGATCGTGACGGCGCGGGCCTGATCAGGCCTTCTCTTCCCAGATCATCGCCAGGTGCACGATGGTCTGCACGGCTTTTTCCATGTCCTGCCGGCTGACCCATTCGAGCCGCGAATGGAACGCGTGCTCGCCGGCGAAGATGTTCGGGCAGGGCAGGCCCATGAAGGACAGCCGCGAGCCATCGGTGCCGCCGCGGATCGAGGTCTTCACCGGCGTGAGGCCGGCGCGCTCGATCGCCTCGATCGCATAGGCCACGATCTGCGGGTGGCGATCGATCACATCCTTCATGTTACGGTACTGCTGCTTGACCTCCATGCGGTAGGTCGAGCGCGGATAGGCCTTCATGACATCGTTCACGATGTCTTCCAGCAGCGCTTCCTTCTGCTTCAGGCCGGCCTCGGTGAAATCGCGCACGATGAAGTCGATCCGCGCGTTCTCCAGCGCGCCCGAGATCGCGACCGGATGCAGGAAGCCTTCCTTGCCCTCGGTGGTCTCGGGCGAGCAGGTGTCCTTGGGCAGGCGATCGACGATCGCGGCGGCGATCTTGATCGCGTGCTCCATTTTGCCCTTGGCGAATCCCGGATGGGTCGCGACGCCTTCGATGATGATGCTGGCGCCGTCGGCCGAGAAGGTCTCGTCCTCGATATGGCCGGCGGTCTCGCCGTCCATGGTGTAGCCGAAATCGGCCCCCAGCTTCTTGATGTCGACCTTGTCGACGCCGCGGCCGATTTCCTCGTCCGGCGTGAACAGGATCTTGATGGTGCCGTGCTTGACCTGCGGATTGGTGACCAGGAAATCCGCGGCATCCATGATCTCGGCAAGGCCCGCCTTGTTGTCGGCGCCGAGCAGGGTGGTGCCGTCGGTGGTGATGATGTCGTTGCCGATCTGGTCGGCCAGCGCTTCGTGCTCGGCGGGGCGGATCACCTGCGAGGCATCGGCGGGAAGCACGATGTCGCCGCCACGATAGTTCTTCACGACCTGCGGCTTGACGTTCTTGCCGGTGCAGTCGGGGGAGGTGTCCATGTGCGAGCAGAAGCAGATCACCGGCACCGTCTTGTCGGTGTTGGCCGGGATCGTCGCATAGACGTATCCGTGCGGATCAAGATGCGCGTCGGATACTCCCATCGCCTGCAGCTCGGCGACCAGCAGGCGCCCGAGATTCTTCTGCTTCTCGGTGGAGGGGCAGGTCGGTGAATCCGGATCGGACTGGGTATCGATCACGACATAGCGCAGGAAGCGCTCGGTGACGGTGTGCTTGAAGTCGAGAGCCGGAGCCAGCATGAAAACCGCGCAAAAACAGGGAAAAGGAACAATGCGCTTTGGCGAAGTTGGTTCGCGCGAGCAAACCGCGTCAAGGCGAGTTTCGAAGGACAATAACAGAAAAGCGCCACTCCGGGGCCGCGTCACGAGCCGGAATGGCGCTTTGCCTTAACGGAGAGAGAAGGCGCTAGACGGCTTCCTTCAGCTCCTTGGCGGCGCGGAAGGCGACCTTCTTGCTTGCCTTGATGTGGATCTGTTCGCCGGTCGCCGGGTTGCGGCCCATGCGGGCGGCGCGCTTGCGGACCTGCAGGATGCCGAGGCCGACGATCCTGATGCGCTCGCCCTTCTTGAGGTGCTTGGTGATCCTTGTGACCATGTCGGTCAGGATCGCCTCGGCCTGCTTCTTGGACAGCTCCTGCTCTTCGGCGATGGCCGCCGCCAAATGCTTCAGCGTGATCGTCGCCGGTGTCGCTGCTTTCTTCGCCATGTCTGGCCCTCCTCGTTGCTGAATGGCTGGATTGCTGCTTTCACGCGAATGGCGCGCCGTTCGCGTCGGGAAAGTGCGTCCGGACAAGTCCTGAAAACCGCCGGTTCCGGGAACGGGCAGCGCCGGGCCGGCCACAGGAAACCCAGACGTATCAGGCCTTATTTGATTCGGGGCTTCGCTGACTACGCCGTTTCCCCTGAAAACAGGCGACAACTCGCGCCGGCGCCGCGAAAATGCCGACGCTGTGCAGGGATCCGCAACGTCCTTGACTAACCGGATGCGGGCCTTTATGCCCTCGGTCCTGCGCGGATCAATCCGATGATCGGCATCCGCGGGAGTAGCTCAGTTGGTTAGAGCGCCGCCCTGTCACGGCGGAGGCCGCGGGTTCGAGTCCCGTCTCTCGCGCCATTCATTTCAATGACTTAGCAGCGTGTTTGGCCCGGAACCATCGGACCCTCAGGGCCGGTGCCGTAACGAGTTGGTTGCTCTCCCTGTTCACTGCACTTGGCGACTGTCACGACAGCTCAGGACGCCGCGAGGCCGACGGCGCCGACCGGTTGAGCGGCCTGCTCGGGCCTGACGGATAATGCCGTCCGCTGTTCGGGCGTCAGCCACCACAGCAGGAACAGCAGCGCTATGCCGTTCGACAGCAGGCCTGTCGTGAGCGGCACGTTCATGATCGCCTGAACTGCGATGCCGGACGAAACCGCGATGAAGCGCGGCGACAGGTGCTTTGAGACCATCGATCCCACCGACAGGATCAGGCCGCAGACAAGCGCCGACAGCGGGGCGAGCGCAAGACCGACCGACGCGATGCCCTCGGTGGCGAGGAACGACGCGTTGAAATTGCCGTCCTGATAGATCGCTCCAAGGGTCGGGCCGAGTTCGCCGTACGGGCAGGCGGTCATGTATCGCACGACGGTGATCTGGCAGAACCGGGTGAGCTCGCGGTGCGCGAAGAAGTCGGCGTATTGATCGAGGGCGAGCGACGGGATCGCGACGAAGCGCAGATTGATGGCGCTGAACACGATGTAATTCTTGTCGGCGACGAGAATGACGAAAGCCAAAAGGCCGATGAGCATCGGGATCAGAAATGCGAGCACCGTGGCCAGCCGCGGCTCGAACCGGCCGTACAGCCAGAACAGAAACGGCAGCCAGATCGGCAGCAGCAGCACGGTCTTGTTGTTGACGACGGGATAGAAGCAAAGCGCAAGCAGCAGCACACCGGCCGCCGGAATCCATCGCCTGCGGGATGCGAAATGCGCGAACAGATAGGGCAGGACTGCGCCGATCATGATCCCGGTGAGATAGTTCATTAGCGCCGGCCGCACGACGGCGGTGCGGGCTGCGCCATAGGGATTGCCAAGATTGGCCCCGTAGGAGATGTCGCCGACCAGCACGGCGAAGCACGACGCCAACAGCAGAACCGCGATGCGCTTGACGGCCGTTTCGGACAAATCGGGCCGCCAAACCGGGATGTTCTGCAGCATCAGAGGGATCATCGCGGCGGCCAGCGCGGCGATCATGGCCCAGCGGGCGATGGCGTGCGGATAGTCGAATGCGCTGAAGAAGCTGAGCCAGACGAAGCCGAACACGGCTGACAGCAGCGAGAAGCCCACCAGATAACCGAAGCTGAACCGTGTCGCGACGAACGCCGGGACGAACGCGACCATGATGGCGGTGCCGAGGACGGCCTGCGCGGTGATGCCGGATCGCCAGACATGCATCGCCGGGAATGCGTGCCCGCAGGCGATCATCGAGACGACGCTGAGGACGAAGAACCCGGGGATCGTGACCCCGACAACCAGGTCATCGCGCGTCAATGTCATCGGTCCGTCCGAATCCGAAAGCTGCCGGGCAGCTAGCCGGTCGGCCCTGGACGAAGCAAGTAAAGCAATATCTCGGTCTGTGTTGTTATGTTTCTGCTTGGCGATTCGTCACCGCGACGCCTTATTGAATTCACAGAACGGCAACACGTTGTCTTGATCAGGCAAAGAATGCGGCGACCGCGTTGAGGTCGGATTGTCCCGGCGCATCGCCGCGCAGATTGGCGTCGATCACGCGGCGGCAGGCGTCAACCGTGTGGGTGTCGCCCAATTCGTTGGCGGCCTCGAGGATCGACCAGACCGTGTCCAAGGGAACGTCGCTCTGCACGGTTGCCTTCGGGTCTGACAGCATCGACGGGGCCGCGGTTAGAATTCGAACAGGTCGCGGCCGTGCCGCGCCAGGTTGTGCAGGTCCGCCACCGTGCCGCGCACCGCGTTGCAGCGGCGGCATTCGATGATGGTGTCGCCGGATGCGTGCGCCGGATCGGCGACCTTGATCGCCAGGCTGCCGCAATCCGTGCAGATGATCTTGAATCCGGTTGAAATTACTTGCTGCTGCAAATTCATTGTGGCCTGCGCCTCTGTTGACGCCGACCTTAACCGAACAACTTTTAAGACTGGGGTCGCGGAGCGGATTGCAATCGAGCGACCGCGTTAGGACGCGATTAAGACTTCGCTGCGGCCGCGCGGCCCTGCAGATGCAGCGTCGGCCTGCCGAGCCCGGCCGCGGCGGCGCGCACGGCATCGCGGGCATTGACGGTGATGATGCCGGCAGCGTGGGCCCAGACCGCGAGGTCGGAGGCGCTGTCGCCGGCGTAGATGAAGCCCCCGGGAAATGTCTTCCGCAACAGGTCGGCCTTGTTCGCGCCCTTGAGATTATGTTCGCCGTCGGAGGCGAGCACCTGGTCGATCCAGGGCAGACGCGACGCCAGCTTCTGTGCGAGCAGCGCGTCGGCCGCGGTTGCCAGCACGATGCGGCGGCCGGCCGCGTTCTCGCGCTCGGCCAATGCGACGACGTCCTGGTGCAGTTCGATCCGGCTCCAGTCGATGTGCTGGCGCTGTGCGAGCCGGCGTTTCAGCGCCGCGCGGCCGCGCGTCAGCCAAACGGCGCAAGACACGGCGATCAGCGGATTGCGGCGCAGGATCGAGAAGAAGCTCAGATAGAGCAGGTCGCCCGTGATCAGCGTGCCGTCGAGGTCGAGCACCAGCGGCAGCGATGCCGGGAGGCCGAGCAACGGGGGCGCCCCGTCGGTGCGGGAAGCATCCTGCGGCTTCGCAATGTCGTCGCCGTCGAGGCGAGGCTCAGTCATTTGCGGCGCTCAGCCGGGTTGCGACCTTGCACACGTCGATCGCGCGCGCCCCGGTCTCGATGGTCCTGCAATCGCCGTAGCCGAACTTGCTCGCAAAGGCCACACACTCCTGGTCCGAGCTCGAGGACCAACAAAAAAGGCCGCCCGAGGGCGACCGTTTTGTCTGCCGAAGCCTGAACGCGTCTTAGCGGACCGTCGAGGTGCCCGAGGAGGTGATCGCCACCGGTTTGCCGGCCTTGACGACCTGCGTGGACTGGGCGGTCTGGGTGAAATCCGCGTTGTTCCGGGCCGAGATGCCGAGCGCCGCAATCCCGATCGCCGCAACAAGGGCAACCACCACAATCTTGAGATGGGTCGCGCGGTCAGCTGAATGGATCGAGTGGTTCATGGTCGCCTCCGGGCCTCTGTGCGCCGTCTATGGCAGGTACTGGTAGGCCCCATCTGTTTCCGGATCGTTTCGTGAGTTCCGGGAAATGGTTTCGTGCCACGGGCGGATTGGTTTCACCGTGCCTTGCGTCACACTGGCGGCCGGCTAAAACTGGCCGCGAGCGTGGACATGCGCTTGGGAGAAAAACAATAATGATAACAATGAGAATGACCCGACGCCGGGTGCTGGGAACCGGTTCTGCTGCAGTTGCCGCCACGATGTTTGGTAAGCCGGCCCTTGCCGCCGCCGAGTTCGATCTCAAGCTCGGCGTCAACACTCCGGAAACCCATCCGCTAACAATGCGCCTGACTGAGGCCGCCAAGGCGGTCGGCGCGCAGTCGTCCGGCCGGGTCCACATCACGGTGTTCGCCAACAGCCAGCTCGGCGGCGATCCGGAGATGCTGTCGCAGGTCCGGGCCGGCGGGATCGAGCTGTTGGCGGCGCCCAGCATGACGCTGTCGACGCTGGTGCCGCTGTCGGGGCTGCCCAGCATCGGTTTCGCCTTCCAGTCCTACGACCAGGTCTGGGCGGCGATGGACGGCGGCGTCGGCGACCTCGTGCGCGAGGCGATCACGAAGACCGGCGTCGTGCCGCTGAAGAAGGTCTGGGACAACGGCTTCCGCCAGATCACCTCGTCGTCGAGCCGGCAGCTCAACAGCGTCGACGATCTCAAGGGTTTCAAGATCCGCGTGCCGGTGACGGCATTGCTGACGTCGCTGTTCTCAGGGCTCGGCGCATTGCCGTCGAGCATCTCCTACAGCGAGCTCTATTCGGCGCTGCAGACCCACATCGTCGAAGGGCAGGAGAATCCGCTGGCGCAGGTCTCCACCGGAAAGCTCTACGAGGTGCAGAAATTCTGCGCGCTCTCGAACCATTGCTGGAGCGGCTACTGGATCCTCGGCAACCGCCGCACGATGGCGGGCCTGCCGCCCGATCTGCTCGAGCTCATCAATGCCGCGTTCGACGCCGCGGCGGTGAAGGAGCGCGCCGATCTGGTCGAAATGGACCGCTCGCTGCAGGCCGAGCTGACCGAGAAGGGCATGACGTTCAACAAGCCCGATCCCGTGCAGTTCAGGGCCGCATTGGTGAAGGCCGGCTTCTACACGCAGTGGCAGAAGACCTACGGCGCGGACGCCTGGGCGGCGCTGGAGAAGTATACCGGGAAGCTGACGTGAGCGCCGCCTGACATCACGCGCAGGCTCGGCTGAGACGGGTGCTAGCTCGCGCGCGCGATGTCGGCGCGGATCGCGCGCCGCCCACACGAACAGCAGGGCACCGAGCGTCGTCGTGAGCGCGGCCGACAGCAGCGAGTAGCGAACCGCATCGACGCCGTAGGTGCCCTTCAGCGCGTCGTTGATCATGCCGACGGCGAGGGGGCCGACGCCCTGGCCGAAGCAAGTCGCGGTCAGCAGCACGATCGCCGAGGCCAGCGCGCGCATGCTGGGTTTTGCCACCGTCTGCGCGATCGCGAAGATCGGGCCGAGATGGAGGCCGACCATGAACGAGGTCAGCGCCAGCGTCGCGACCATCAGCGTGAAGCTTTGCGTGAGCATGCACAGCGCGAACACCGGGCCGGCGAGGCCGGACATGATCGCGGGCGCCCACAGCTTCCAGCGGTCGTCGCGACGGCCGATCTGCGCCACCACGAGGCCACCGACCAGCGTGCCCGCCATGCCGGCGAGACCCTTGAAGGTGCCGGCATAGGTGCCGATCTCGGCGCTGGAGAGGTGATGGATGCGCGCCAGGAACGGCGGGATCCACACCGCGGTGGCGTAGTTGGTGTAGGTCGTCAGACAAAAGCCGATCAGCACGATGACGAAGCTCGGCTGCGATACCAGGAAGCGGAATGTCGGCCCGATCGGCTCGGCCTTGAAGGTCTCGGCCATTGCGCCGCGCTTCGGTTCGGCGATCGTCAGCCACAGCACGGCGGCGAGCGCGATGCCGGGCAGGCCCGCGGTGAAGAACGCCATCCGCCAGCCATAGTGCTGGTTGACATAGCCGCCGATGAAATAGCCGAGGAAGACGCCGAGATAGGTGCCGATCGCGTAGATGCCGAGCGCGCGCGGTCGTTCGTTCTTGTCGAAGAGATCGGCGATCATCGATTGCGAGGCCGGCGTTCCCGCTGACTCCCCGATACCGACGCCGACCCGGGCCAATGCCAGCGTCGTGACGCTGGAGGCGAGGCCGCAGAGATAGGTCATCGCGCTCCAGAACGCGAAGGCGATCGCGACGATGTTGCGGCGGTTGAGACGATCGGCCATCCGCGCGATCGGAATGCCGAGCAGCGAATAGAACAGCACGAAACCGAACCCGGCGAGCAGGCCCATCGTGGTGTCGCTGAGCGTGAACTCCTTCTTGATCGGTTCGATCAGCACGTTGAAGATGGTGCGGTCGAGGAAGTTGAGGGCGTAGATGATCGTGAGCAAGGCGAGGACGTAGTAGCGGCGCGCCGAGGGCGCGGCCGCAGCTTGGGTTGGCGCGGCCGCTTGCGGTGCGACATCGACCATGACTTCCTCCCCCGGATCTTCTTTATTGTTGTTGCTTGCGCGCGGGCCTTACGCCTCGCGGATGTAATTCCCTGCCTCGAATTCGACCGGCCTCGTGTCGGCGTCGAACGACACCCCGATCGGGTCGCGGCCGGCGGCCATGGCCTCGAGCTGGTCAGAGAGCATCCGGCGGATCATCAGGATGCCGCGGTCGCTCTGGCCGAAATGCTCTTCCGAATGGATCGTCACCGCTCCTTGGCCGACCTGGGCCTCATAGTCGCCGGGGAATTGCTGGTGCTCGGCCTCGGTCATGTCCCACCAGAACTTGCCGTTGAACTTCGAGCGCATTCGCCCGATATCGCCCGCGTTCTTGACCCGGCCGGCGACGTAGATGCGAAACGAGGTGTCGTCGATCGGCAGGGTCCAGCCGATCGATTCGACGCGCGCGAACTGAGCGACGCGCGGATTGGGCACGACGCGGAGTGTGGGGAGGGCGGCCTCGGTGACGCGGTAGAACACCTTGCCGTCGTGCTGCCTGCGGATCGAACGCACCGCGACGCCGCGCGGCGACATCTCGAACTTCACCTCGGGCATCGAGGCCATCATGTTGGTGAACTGCGGCCCTGAGAACGAGCCGTGCAGCACCGGCACATGATAGGGGTCGGCGACGTTCTCGAAATGCTGCAGCCAGTTGCAGGGGATCACGGCAGGGCCGCCGCCGCCGATCGAGGAATCATCGGCCTCGACGAACTCGCCGTCGTCCATGTTCTCCAGGCACTCGTAGCGCGGCAGCATCGGCCGTTTCTCGGCCGGCCCCAGATAGGCGAAGATCAGGCCGTAGCGTTCCTGCACCGGATACCAGGGCTGGCGCACCTTGTCCTTGAACAGGCCGCCGTCGGGCTCGCAGGGTTGTTCGAGGCAGCGGCCCTCGGTGTCGAACTTCCAGCCGTGATAGCAGCAGCGGAGGCCGTCTTCCTCGACCTTGCCGTAATAGAGTGTGGTGCCGCGGTGGCAGCAGCGCGCATGCAGCAGGCCGACCCGGCCATGCCGGTCGCGGAACAGGATCAGGTCTTCGCCAAGCGCGCGGACTTTTCTGGGGATATCGGTGGCGTCACCGGTGAGGCCGACCGGGTGCCAATACCGGCGCAGCAGCTCGCCCATCGGCGTGCCGCGGCCGACCGAGGTGAGCTCGGTCCGGGTGCTGGACGGCTTCATCGCATAGGCCGTGCCGAGATCGCGGTCCCGCTGGGTGATCGTCATGTTGTCCTCCCCGCCGCTGGTCTGGCGCCGGCGGCTGTTCTATCGTTGACCAAGTCAACGATAGATCGATGACATTGTCAACGATCTCGTTGAGCTTGGCAGCGCGCGGCTTTGTTGGCAGAGGTTGGTGATGACCGAGAAGCTCAGGACTGAGAGGGCCTTGCCGCCGGAGGCCGTTGTCGATTCCGAACTGGCGCCGATCACCGCGATGATGTCGTCGCGGCTGATGGTGCTGGCGAACTTGCTCAGGCGCGGCGCGATGCTGCGCTACAAGCGCCTGACCGGCCTGTCGTCGGTCGAGTTCGGCCTGGTCGCCTCGCTCGGCCGGCGGCCGCCGATGAGTGTGGTGCGGCTCGCCGAGGCCGTCGGCATGGACAAGGGGCAGATCAGCCGGGCGCTCGCCGAACTCGTGGCGCGCAAGCTGGTGGCGAAGGCGGCCAATCCGCGCGACAACCGGGAGACTTTGGTCTCTCTTACCAAGGCCGGCTTGGCCGCCCATGATGCCATCGTGGCCGGCGCGCAGGAGCGAAACCGGCGTCTGCTGGAACAGCTTGCGCCGGGGGATCTCGAGCTGCTGCTCGGACACATCGATCGGCTCACCCTGACCGCCGCCGAGATGCTCGCTGCCGAACGGGGGCTGGGCTGATATGGGAAGAGCGCAGGGCACGGGATGGCCGTCGCGGCGTTGCCCATGGAGGCAAGCGCATCCGCCTGATGAGGCCAAGAGCCCGCGGGAAGGACGGTAAAAGCGTCAAAATAGCTTGTCTTGCGCCCCCTGTTGCGCTGCGCTAAAGCCTCAAGAACAATTCCAATCAACGAATCTGCGGCACGTCCGAAACCGCAGCAAGAAGGCCTCGCCGATGACCGGCATCCTGCAGAATTATCTCCCACTTGTGGTCTTTATCGGAGTTGCGAGCCTGATCGGTCTGGCGCTCCTGATCGCGCCGTTCCTGGTCGCGTTCCAATCGCCGGACCCGGAAAAGCTGTCCGCCTATGAATGCGGATTCAACGCTTTTGACGACGCCCGCATGAAGTTCGACGTCCGCTTCTATCTGGTGGCGATCCTCTTCATCATCTTCGACCTCGAAGTGGCGTTCCTGTTCCCCTGGGCCGTGGCGTTCGGAAAGCTCGGCGCCACCGGGTTCTGGTCGATGATGGTGTTCCTGGCCGTGCTGACGGTCGGGTTTGCGTATGAATGGAAGAAAGGCGCGCTCGAATGGGATTGAGCCCCACCGCCGCAACCTCCCAGCCGGCGATTGCCAAATCTGAGATCGCCATGGCTCCGAAGGGGATTCTTGATCCGTCGACCGGCAAGCCGGTCGGCGCCAATGATCCGTTTTTCCTCGAGGTCAATCACGAGCTGTCCGACAAGGGCTTCTTCGTCGCCGCGGCCGATGACCTCATCACCTGGGCGCGCACCGGCTCCCTGATGTGGATGACCTTCGGTCTCGCCTGCTGTGCGGTCGAGATGATGCAGGTCTCGATGCCGCGCTATGACGTCGAACGCTTCGGCTTCGCACCGCGCGCCTCGCCGCGGCAGTCCGACGTGATGATCGTTGCGGGCACCCTGACCAACAAGATGGCGCCCGCGCTGCGCAAGGTCTACGACCAGATGCCGGAGCCGCGCTACGTCATCTCGATGGGCTCCTGCGCCAATGGCGGCGGCTACTATCACTACTCCTATTCGGTGGTGCGTGGCTGCGATCGCATCGTGCCGATCGACATCTACGTGCCGGGCTGTCCGCCCACGGCGGAAGCGTTGCTCTACGGCGTGCTGCTGCTGCAGAAGAAGATCCGCCGTATCGGCACCATTGAACGCTAAGGTTTCAGGTATGGACGACGGCAAGCTCGACGCCCTTGGGCAGACGATCGTGAGCGCGCTTCCGGGCGCGGCCACGGCGCACTCGGTCGCGTTCAATCAACTCACTATCGACGTCGAGATTGGCAGAATCGTGGAGGTCGCACGTTTTCTGCGTGACGATCCCGGCTGCCGCTTCGTCAACGTCACCGACGTGACCGCAGTCGACTATCCGAGCCGCGAGAAGCGCTTCGACGTTGTCTACCATCTGCTGTCGCCGACGCTGAACGCGCGCATCCGTTTGCGCGGCCAGGCCGACGAGACCACGCAGGTGCCGTCGATCATCGGCGTCTTCCCCGGCGCCGACTGGTTCGAGCGCGAGACCTACGACCTGTATGGCGTGATCTTCACCGGTCATCCGGACATGCGCCGCCTGCTGACGGATTACGGCTTCGACGGCCATCCGCTGCGCAAGGATTTCCCGCTCACCGGCTTCGTCGAGGTCCGCTACGACGACCAGGAGAAGCGAGTGCTGTATGAGCCGGTCCGGCTCAACCAGGAATTCCGCAAGTTCGATTTCCTGTCTCCGTGGGAGGGGGCTGACTACCCCTTGCCGGGTGACGAAAAGGCGAAGGCGGAACCGAAGGCCTGATCATGAACGAACAGAATCTTCGCAATTTCACCATCAACTTTGGACCGCAGCATCCGGCGGCGCACGGCGTGCTGCGCCTCGTGCTGGAGCTCGATGGCGAAGTCGTCGAGCGCGTCGATCCGCATATCGGCCTGCTTCACCGCGGCACCGAGAAGCTGATCGAACACAAGACCTATCTGCAGGCAATTCCGTATTTCGACCGGCTCGACTACGTCGCGCCGATGAACCAGGAGCATGCGTTCTGCCTCGCGGCCGAAAAGCTGCTCGGCATCACGGTGCCGCGCCGCGGCCAGCTGATCCGCGTGCTCTATTGCGAGATTGGCCGCATTCTCTCGCACCTGCTCAACGTCACCACGCAGGCGATGGACGTCGGCGCGCTGACCCCGCCGCTGTGGGGCTTCGAAGAGCGCGAGAAGCTGATGGTGTTCTATGAGCGCGCCTCGGGCTCGCGCATGCACGCGGCGTTCTTCCGCGTCGGCGGCGTGCATCAGGACCTGCCGCCGAAGCTGATCGACGACATCGAGACGTGGTGCGATCCGTTCCTCAAGGTGGTCGACGACCTCGATCGGCTGCTCACCGGCAACCGCATCTTCAAGCAGCGCAACGTCGATATCGGCGTGGTGCCGCTGAAGGAAGCCTGGGAGTGGGGCTTCTCCGGCGTGATGGTGCGCGGCTCGGGCGCGGCCTGGGACCTGCGCAAGTCGCAGCCCTATGAGTGCTACGCCGAGATGGATTTCGATATTCCGATCGGCAAGAACGGCGACTGCTACGACCGCTATCTGATCCGCATGGAAGAGATGCGCCAGTCGGTGCGCATCATGAAGCAGTGCATCCAGAAGCTTAAAGCACCCGACGGGCAGGGCCCGGTCGTGGTCGAGGACAACAAGATCGCGCCGCCGCGCCGTGGTGAGATGAAGCGCTCGATGGAAGCGCTGATCCATCATTTCAAGCTGTACACCGAAGGCGTGCACGTGCCGGCCGGCGAAGTCTACGCCGCGGTCGAGGCGCCGAAGGGCGAGTTCGGCGTCTACCTCGTCGCCGACGGCACCAACAAGCCCTACAAGTGCAAGATCCGCGCGCCGGGCTTCGCCCATCTGCAGGCGATGGATCACATCTGCAGGGGCCATCTGCTGGCCGACGTTTCCGCCATCCTGGGCTCGCTGGACATCGTGTTCGGCGAGGTCGACCGGTGACGATGTTCGCATCCGCACCGCGCGCAATGAGAGTTTGATCGATGTCCGTCCGCCGCCTTGCCCCGAAGGAATTGCAGCCCGCGAGCTTCACGTTCACGGACGAGAATCTCGCCTGGGCCAAGAAGCAGATCGAGAAATATCCGCCGGGCCGGCAGGCTTCGGCTTCGATCGCGATCCTGTGGCGCGTGCAGGAGCAGCACGACGGCTGGGTCTCGGAAGCGGCGATCCGCGCCGTCGCCGACCTGCTCGAGATGCCGCATATCCGCATGCTGGAGATCGCGACCTTCTACACCATGTTCCAGCTCTCGCCGGTCGGCAAGAAGGCCCATGTGCAGGTGTGCGGCACCACGCCGTGCCGGCTGCGCGGCGCCGCCGACCTGATCGAGGTCTGCCAACATCGCATCCATCACGATCCCTTCCAGCTGTCGAAGGACGGCAACTTCTCCTGGGAAGAGGTCGAGTGCTTAGGGGCCTGCGTGAACGCGCCGATGGTGCTGATCTGGAAGGACACCTATGAGGACCTGACCAAGGAAAGCTTCGGCAAGGTGCTCGACGGCTTTGCCGCCGGCAATCCGCCGAAGCCGGGTCCGCAGATCGACCGTCAGTTCTCGGCGCCCGCGGGCGGGCCGACGACGTTGAAGGAAACCACCTGATGACGGGCTTTCAGGTGCTGGCAAACGGGCAGGAAAACAAGGCAGGGAGGGGCGCTGCGATGAAGGCCTGGCGCACGATCGCCCTGCATACCGTTGTCGCGGCGGGCTTCATGTTCCTGCTGCAACGCTACGGCCTGAGCGCCACGCTGGAATCCAGCCTGTTGTGGGCCATCGTGTTCGGCGGCTGCGCCGCCGGGCTCGCTTATTCGCAAGCCAATCGGTGATGTTCGGAAAGTTTTGAGCATGCTCGACGACAAGGACCGCATCTTCAAGAACCTCTACGGCCTGCATGATTGGGGCCTCGAGGGCGCGCGCCGCAGAGGCGCCTGGGATGGCACTAAAGGGATCATCGACAAGGGACGCGACTGGATCATCAACGAGATGAAGGCGTCGGGCCTGCGCGGCCGCGGCGGCGCCGGCTTCCCGACCGGCATGAAGTGGTCCTTTATGCCGAAGGAATCCAAGGACGGCCGTCCGAGCTACCTCGTCGTCAACGCCGACGAGTCGGAGCCGGGCACCTGCAAGGACCGCGAGATCATGCGGCATGACCCGCACCTTTTGGTCGAGGGCTGCTTGCTCGCGAGCTTCGCG
>NZ_JAQOSR010000057.1:0-46156 GCF_046718885.1 Bradyrhizobium sp. UFLA01-814
CGCAGGCATGCACGTCGGTGCCGTTGCCGTCGACGTGGGTCTGCCGGAAGCCGCGGAAGTAGGCATTGCCCTGGAACGACCAGGTGTCGGAGAAATTGTGGTTCAGCGTGGCGTTGACGAAGGCGAGCTGAAGCAGCGTCGTCTGCGGCCAGGTGTAGACGCTCGACCAGCGCTGATTGAGCATCTGCACCGGCGTTGCCGCGACATTGCCGAGCAGGTTGCTGGCGCCGGTGAAATTGACGTGAAATTCGGTGTCGTCGTTGCGTGCGCCAACGTCCACATACATGCGGTTGATGTGCGACGAATTGGCGTAGTCGCGCCAGCCGCGATCATACGCGGATTCGAACGCAGCGTAGGCGGAGATGTTGTCCCTGTGGCCGCCGGCCTGCACGCTGCCCTGCACGCGCCCGTAAGAGCCGCCGAACAGCTCAGCCTCGGAGCCCTGATAGGTGAAGCCGTTCTTCATCTGGATGCTCAGCGCGCCGCCGATCGCGTTGAGGCCGAACACCGGATTGTTCGGAAACAATGCGACGCTGTCGATGGCCTTTTCCGGGATGAAATCCCAGTTGACCACGTCGCCCCAGGATTCGTTGATGCGCACGCCGTTCTGATAGACCGCGATGCCCTGCGGCGTGCCCTGGACCGGCGAGGCGGTGAAGCCGCGGTAGTCGAGATTGCGCTGGAACGGATTGCCGGTCTGGTCGCCGAGCGTGACGCCGGGCAGCTTGCGGTTCACAGCATCGAGGAAGTTGGTCGAGTAGTTGTGGCTGAAATCCTGCGTCGTCATCACCGCGGTGTTGGACGGGACCTTGTCGCGATCAATCAGGGTGGAGTCGCGGTCGGAGGGGCCGGGTGCAGCGGTGCCGACATCGGGTCCCGCTGCCGGAGCAACAGGTCCGGTTCGGGTTCGCGCGGTTCGCGTGGTCCGAACCACCGGCCGTGCCGCCGGCCTTGCGCTGCGGGTGCCGGCCAGAGGTGTGGGCGCAATCACGTTGACGGGCGGCAGTTCAGTGGGGGCCGGATCGGCCGTCTGAGCATGCAGGACAGTCGATGGCAGTGCAGAGCCAATCACAGCCAGCACGGCCGCAGCGCCGCGCGTGGTGACCGAAGAAGACAAAAAACGTGTTGCCGTACGCAACAACGCACCAGCCATGACGCCCACCCCTAAGCCGCGGTTCGGCTTTTATCCCCGACGAACCCTGGCTCGGAGACTGCGGGAGCGGCGTGGCTTTGGCAAACAACATCAATCCCGGGGGACCGGGATTCTTTTCCAACGGTAATCGGGAAAAATTCCCGATTCCATCCCTCGCGGGACCAACCGGCTGCCTACCGGCCGGTTTCGGTCGGCGTGCTACTTCTGTTCACGCGGCGTCGGGATCAGAACAGATTGTAGCCGGGGGTCAGCAGATTGGTCGGATCGTAACGCCGCTTGGCGTCGCGCAGCTTCGGCCAGGCCGCGCCGAAGTGACGTTCCCAATCCTCCGGCGCCATGGGAAGCGCGCTGACGGGATATTGGACGCCGCCCGCGCCGCGGATCTGCTCGTAAAACAGGCGGTTTTTCGACAGCGTCTGACCAACCCCTGTCGCATCTGCCGGCGCCGGGCATGTGAACGATGTTGAAGCAGAAGGCGATGTTGCCATCGGGCCACCGAACCAGCGGCGTGCCCGACGCGTGCGTGTTCAGGGGATAAAAGGTCACTCGCCCGAGCGGCCCGATCTCCTCAACCGAGAGGCGGCCGATCATCCCGTCGGCCTGATGCTCGGCGTTGCCGTCGGGCAGAAACGTGAACAACCAGGGGTGCGGGCTCGACCACAACCCCTTCGACCTGAGCAGAGCTTCCAATTTCGCGAAGGCAAGCGCGTCGTCGTGATAGGCCAGATCGGTGATCACCGCCGTATTGCGGTCGTCGGCCAGCGATCCAAGCACGGCGCCGTCGTTTGGCGGCGAACCCTTGTCGTAGAACACGGCGCCTTCGAGCTGGTAGCGCCAGCGGCCGGGGCCGGCCGGGAGAATGGCGCCCTGCAATTGATCGAAGCGATCGTCATGAAGCGCGCGGCGCTGATCTGCAGCCAGCGAGGCAAGGTCCCGGTAGAAAAGCTGGTATCGGCGGACGCGCTCGGGCGCGCGCACCAGATTCAGGGTTGCCCGTGTGATCAGACCGCACTGTGCAAGCCCGGCCCGAGCGGCGTCGAACAGATCGGCGTGCGACTGCGGCGAACAGGTCAATTGCTCGCCGGTTCCCGTAACCATGTCCAGCGCGAGAACATGGTCCGTCTGCATGCCACGGCGCGACGAGCTCCCGCCGATTCCACCGACGGAGATCGTGCCGCCGACGGAAAGGCCGAGATAGTTGGTGAGCACCGGGGGCGTGAGGCCTTGCGCCAGCGTCGCTTCGAGGACGCGTTCCCACGTCGTGCCCGCATCGACGACGATACGATCGGCCGCAATGTGATGGATCGCGTTGAGCGAGGTCATCTCGATGACGATGCCACCTTCGGTCAGCGCGCGGCCATAGGTCGAATGGCCCTGCCCGCGTGCCGCTATCTTGTGCCCTGACTTGCCGGCCCAACGAACCAGGCGGCTGACATCGGCGGCGGAACCGGGCTTCAGCACCGCACGAGGTTGGCCTTGAACGATGTTGCCGAAATCGCGGGAAACGGCGGCGCGGTCGTTGTTGTCGTCGCTGAGCGCAACAGCCGCCGGGAGCAGGTCGCCCGCGTCTTGGCTGAGCTCGCCGTCGGCCGCGGACCCGTCGCAGCCCTGGGCCTGCACGAGCGCCGTCGCGTGGGTGGCGCGAGACGACAACGCTGCGGCCGCGCAAAGTCCTGCGCCGAGCAGGGTACGCCTGTTCGTCATGGGGCCTCCTCAACTGCATGATGCGGCAAGCCTCGTTGCCGCTCACCCGCACAATGGGTTCGGCTCGCTTGCCGGACAATCAGCGCCTGGCGGGAAGCACCTTCCCGTTTGCCGAGAGAATGGCGATGGCGCGCGCCAGTGTCTAAAGCTGCTCGTGCTTCAGTCGATCGACCAGGATATCGGCGAACAGGCGCGTCTTTGCCGCCGGCATGCCGCTTGGCGGGAACACCGCATGGATCGGCATTCGCGGTGTTTCGAACTCCTCAAGAACAATTTCGATCGCGCCATCGTTGACGAGATCACGGACCTGCCAGAACGGTCCGTATCCGAGGCCGAGGCCGTCACGTGCCGCTGCGCAGAGCGCCGCGGTGTTGTCGGTCTCGAAGCAGCCATTCACCCGAACCGTCCTGATGTCGCCATCGATCTGAAACCGCCACATCGCGGGCTCGCCCTCGCTGGTGGTGCGGAGAACGCATTGATGCCGCGAGAGATCGTCGGGATGATCCGGGCGTCCGTAACGCGCGAAGTAGCGCGGCGCGCCGTAGACGACGGTACGAATCTCACCAAGCCGTCGGGCCTTGAGCGACGAATCCGGCAGCTCCCTGATCCGGATGGCGATGTCGAAGCCATCGCCGACAACATCGATGGCTCGATCCGAGGCCTTGAGTTCAGCCTTGATCAGGGGGTAGCGGGCAATGAAGTCCGCGATGACGGGCACGACAAATGCCGACGCGAACTGCACCGGCGCGGCGATGCGAAGCAGGCCCGACGGCTCGGCGCGCTGGCTTGCCGCTTCGAGACGTGCCTCGCTGATCTCCGCAACGGCAGGCTTGACGCGCCGATAGAACGCCAATCCCGCTTCGGTCGGGAACGACTGCCGGGTTGTACGTCGCACCAACTCGACGCCGACGCTGCGTTCGAGCGTCATCAGCGATCGATTGACCGATTGCAACGAGCGGCCCAGCCGACGCGCGGCCGCCGTCTGGCTGCCCGCCTCGATGACCGCGAGAAAGGCTTCGATATCTTCCATCGAGCCACCTCATTCTCCCGCAAACCGGAAGGATATTACGGTGTGAGGGGCTTGTCAGGGGAGGCTGGCAGTTCGCCGGGAACCGATCCGGCAGGGAACCAGCATGGCACGATGCGCGATCTCGACTGCGCTTGTCGCATTCGGCGAGGCCGGATTGCGGGACGCCGGGCAGCGTCCCGCATCAGCATCCATCTCAGTCCTTGAACTCGCAGCCGAGGCGCTGCAGGGCCTCGTCGACCCAGCGGCGGTCGCTGGTGCCGGCGAGGATTTGCTGGATGGCCTTTTCCTCGGTCGCCTTCTTGGCCTCGGTCAGCTTGCAGATGGCCTCGGCGTCGTCATAGGGCACGCAGAGCACGCCGTCGTCGTCGGCCACGACGAGATCGCCGGGCTCGACGATCATTCCGTCGATCGAGATGGCGCAATTGATCTCGCCCGGGCCGTCCTTGTAGGGGCCGCGATGGGCGACGCCGGCAGCGAACACCGGGAATGATCCGGCGCGGATCGCGCCGGCATCGCGGATTGAACCGTCGATCACGAAGCCCGCCACGCCCTTCTTCTCGGCCAGCGTCGACATGATCTCGCCGATGATGGCGTTGACCAGGACGCCGCCGGCATCGACCACGATGACGTCGCCGGGCTGGGCGAGATCGATCGCCTTGTGGACCATCAGATTGTCGCCGGGCCGGGTTTTCACCGTCAGCGCCGGGCCGCCGAGCCAGCCGCCCTTATGCATCGGCCGCAGCCGGTTGGTGCCCGCGATCCGCGACATCGAATCGCTGATATTGGCGACCGGCAGCGTGCGGTAGCGCGCGACGAGGTCAGGCGACACTTTCCGCTTCGCCTTGTGAATTGCAAATCCTATGGCCATCGGTTTTCTCCGAGATTGATTGGTTGAAGTCGATTGTCGGTCTTGCTGCTTGGTTGGACCCTCATGGTGAGGAGCGCGGAACGCGCGTCTCGAACCATGTGGCCCGGTTGGGCCTGCATCCTTCGAGACGCCCGCTTCGCGGGCTCCTCAGGATGAGGAGTTGGAGTGGTTGTCTCGGCAACGTTCAATGCGCGCGGCGGTCGAGATGGGCGTTGAGGCGAGGATAGACGCGGCGGGCATTGCCTTCAAAGATCTTGCCCTTGTCCGCCGCGCTCAGCGGCAGCGCGTCGATATAGCGGCGGGTGTCGTCGAAGTGATGCCCGGTCTCCGGGTCGATGCCGCGCACCGCGCCGACCATTTCAGACGCAAACAGGATGTTCTCGACCGGGATCACCCTGGTCAACAGCTCGATGCCGGGCAGGTGATACACGCAGGTGTCGAAGAACACGTTCCTCAAGAGATGCTCCGACAGCGGCGGCAGCTTCATGTCCTGCGCCAGGCCGCGGTAGCGGCCCCAGTGATAGGGCACCGCGCCGCCGCCATGCGGGATGATGAACCGCAGGGTTGGGAAGCGCTTGAACAGGTCCGAGGTCAGGAACTGCATGAAGGCGGTGGTGTCGCCGTTGAGGTAATGCGCGCCGGTGCCGTGGAAGCAGGGATTGCACGACGAGGAGACATGGACCATCGCGGGCACGTCGAGCTCGACCATCTTCTCATACAGCGGATACCACCATTCGTCGGTCAGCGGCGGATCGCACCAATAGCCGCCGGCGGGATCGGGGTTGAGGTTGCAGCCGACGAAGCCGAGCTGCGTCACGCAGCGCTCCAGCTCCTCGATGCAGTTCGCAGGCTTGACGCCCGGGCTCTGCGGCAGCTGGCAGACGGGGACGAAGTTCTGCGGGAACAGCGTGCAGACCCGGTGCACGAGGTCGTTGCAGATCGTGGTCCATTCGCGGCTGGTTGCTTCCTTGCCGACGTGATGCGCCATGCCGGCGGCGCGCGGCGAGAAGATGGTGACGTCGGTGCCGCGCTCCCTTTGCAGGCGAAGCTGCGCGCCCTCGACGCTCGAGCGGATCTCGTCGTCGGTGATGCCGAGATTGGTGGTGAGCGGCCGGCGCGACTTGTCGGCAAGGCCCGCGAGCTGCTTGTCGCGAAAGATCTGCAGCTTGGCCGGCTCGGTGGTGTAGTGGCCGTGACAATCGATGATCATGGTTGCTTCCTTGGTAAGGGTGTCAGTGTGCGACGGATGACGGGATCGCGCCCGTCAATTCCGTTTCGCGCGGCTTGACGCGCATGGTGGCGGCGATGGCGGAGGCGACGAGCAGGAAGCCGGCGATCCCGACCAATGCCCAGGAGAAGCTTCCGGTGGAGTCCTTGATCAGGCCGATGCACCACGGCCCGATCAGGCCGCCGAACTGCGCCAGCGTGTTGACCAGCGCGATCGAGGCGGCACCGGCCGCGCCGGTCAGCAGCGAGGCGTTGATGCTCCAGAACAGCGGATTGCCGGCATTGAGGCTGAAGCCGACGATGCAGAGGAACACGAAGGCCAGCACCGGGCTCGCCACATAGGCGCTGCCGAGCATCGCAACGGCGGCCAGCAGATAGACCGCCGCGAGATGAAACTTGCGATCGCCGGTCTTGTCCGAACTGCGGCTGACCACGATGGTGCCGATGACGCCGAGCAGCGGCGGGATCGCCGAGAGGAAGCCGACCTGGATGTTGCTGAGATTGCCCATGCCCTTGATGATCTGCGGCAGCCACAGCAAGAGGCCGTAGATCCCGACCAATGCGCAGCCGAACAGCGCCGCCAGCAGCCAGACCCGGATATCGAGCACGCATTCGATCAACCTGTGCTGCCCCTGTGCTTCGATCTCGGCCCGCTCGGCGGCGAGTTCGCCTTCCAGCCAGGCCGCCTGTTCTTTGCTGAGCCAGCTCGCCTTGGCCGGGCGGTCGGTGAGATAATAGAGCGTGAACAGGCCGAGCAGAATGGTCGGCACGCCCTCGGCGAGGAACATCCATTGCCAGCCTTGGAGACCGGCAGCGCCATCGAACCAGGTCATGATGCTGGTCGAGATCGGCCCGCCCAAAACCGCCGAGAACGAGCCGGCGATGATGTATCCCGCCACCGCGCGGGCGCGATAGCGCGCCGGGAACCAGTAGGTGAGGTAAAGCACCACGCCAGGCATGAAGCCGGCTTCCGCCACGCCGAGGCCGAACCGCATGACGTAGAGGCTGAGCGGATTCCAGACAAAGGCTGTCAGCGCGGCGACGAGGCCCCAGGTGATCAGGATTCGCGCCAGCCAGATCCGCGCCCCGAGCAAGTGCAGCATCAGGTTGCTCGGCACCTCGAGCACCATGTAGCCGAGGAAGAAGATGCTGGCCGCGAAGCCGAAGATCGCGGGGCTGAGGCCGAGGTCCTTGTTCATCGTCAGCCCGGCATAGCCGAGATTGATGCGGTCGAGATAGTTGAAGAACATCATCACGAACAGGATCGGGATCAGCCGCCAATAGACGCGGCGGATGGTCTGCTGTTCGAGCTCAGTGACGGACGCTTGGCCCATTGGATTCCTCCCTTGCTTCTTGTTGTCGCGCCTGTGATCCGAACCGGGCGGAGCGCCTGTTATTCGCGGCGATTTCGCATGGCTGACCGGCTGCGCGTGTTGCCCCTTGGAGCATCCGCGTTTTGGCGCCAAGATCGAGAAACGGTCCTGGGAGGTCAAATACCGCTTTGACCCGTCACTTATAGGGAAACGGAATAAGCGATGGATTACAGGCAGCTTCGCTACTTCATCGCGGTGGCCGAGGAGCTCAGCTTCAGCCGCGCCGCCAAGCGGCTGCATGTCAGCCAGCCGCCGCTGAGCACGCAGATCAAGGCGATGGAGGAGGAGCTCGGCACGAAGCTGCTGTCGCGGACACGGCGTGCGGTCGAACTCACCCAGGCCGGCCAGTTGCTGCTGGAACACGCACGGCGTGCCGTCAGCGAGCTCGACCTTGCGTCGGAGACGGTGCGCCGCGCCGCGCGCGGTGAAGCCGGCGCGGTCCGTGTCGGCTTCACCGACTCGGTTCCGATGCTCGACATGTTCGCCGAACTGTTCCGCAGTTTCCGCGGCAGCTATCCGCGGGTGAAGATCGAGCTCAGGCACATGTCGACGGCAAAGCAGTTGCAGGCGCTGGCTGACGCCGAGCTCGACGTCGCGATCATGCGGCCGCCGCTGGATTTCCGGCCCGCGGCGGACTTGCAGGTTCATGTCGTCTGGCGCGACCGCTTGATGGTGTTCCTGCCGATCGATCATCCGCTCGCCGCTCCGGACAAGCTCAGCGTCGCCGACCTTGCCGAGCACGAATTCGTCGGCATGGCGGAGAGCGGCTGCGGCGTCGGCGACCAGGCCGCAATGCTGTGCCGGCGCGCCGGCTTTGCGCCGCGGATCGCGCAGGAGGCGCATGAACTGCGCACCGTGCTCAGCCTGGTCGCGGCCGGGATCGGCCTTTCGATCCTTCCGTCCTGCTACCAGCAGGCCGGCGTCATGAACGTCGTCGCGAAGGCGCTCGACACGCCGGATGCGGAGAGCCGCATGCTGGTGGCGATGCGCTCCAACGCCTCGCTGCTGCCGCGCCGGTTCGTCGAATGCGCGCTGCAGGCGGCGTCGCGCAGCGCACCGCCGCTCGTTCCCGAGGTCGCAGCAGTGAGTCGTTGATCGTGCTGCACGCCCTATACTTTCGTTGACCGTAGTCTTCCGGCATCCAGTCTGGCCTTGCTCTTGCATCGTTCAGCGTCAGGTGCTGGGGCGCGGTTGTGCCGTGTTCTCGCCCGCGACGGTCATGTCGCGGGCGAACAATGCGTGACGCGCGCCCGCAGCTGGATCAAAATCTGCGGAGACGAGACGACATGCACGTCATCACACGTGCGGCACTGCTGCTTGGGACGATTTGCCTCGCATCACCGGCCTTGGCGCGCGACGACGGCCGCTACGCCAATTCACCGCTAAAGCCCTGGTTCGAGAGCCTGCGCAGCGGCTACGGGCAATGCTGCTCGGATGCCGACGGCTATGTGGTCGCCGATCCCGACTGGGAGTCGGATCACGGCCACTATCGCGTGCTCATCGACAATGAATGGGTTGTGGTGCCGAACGAGGCCGTGATCACGGAGCCGAACAAGGTCGGGCGCACCATGGTGTGGAAGCACTATATCGACGGCCACCCGCGCGTGCGCTGCTTCATGCCGGGCAGCATGACCTGAGGCGCATCGTCCGGGCTGCAACTCAGGCCGGCGGAACGAACACCCGGTTCGGGAACGCCTGCTCGACGACGTCGAGAAACGCGCGAACCTTTGCGCCGACCAGCCGTCGCGAGCTCTGCAGCGCCCAGATCTCGACCGGAGGTCGGGCATCCGTTCCCCAATAGGCAAGCCGCCCCGCGGCAATGTCGTCGTCGACCAGCAGCTTGGGCAGCAGGGCCGCGCCGGCGCCTGCGAGCACCGCATCGCGCATCATCAGCATCGATGAGAGACGCAGCATTGGTCGCGGCTTGAGCATCAGCTCATCGTGTTCATGTCGGATGCGCCAGACCGTGTCCGGTGGCGTCGGCGACATCACAACGGCATCGACGGAGACGCCATCCGGATCGCGCGCGGAGGTCGCCGGTCGTTGCTGGTCGGGATGCGCCACGACCAGCAGCTCGTCATGCAGGAAGCGGCGGCCGACGAGACGTTCATCCGGTGACGGGTTGATGCGGATGACAAGGTCATAGCCGTCTTCCACCGGATCGACCAGGCGATCCTCGGCGACGATCTCGAGCTGGACGTCGGGATAGGCGTGTGCAAAGCGTGCACCGATCCGGCCGAACGCGACATGGGCGAGCAAGACCGGCGCACTGACCCGCAAGCGGCCGCGCGGCGTCGACGCGCCGAGCACCACGGCTTCGCCGGCCTCCGCGATGTCGGACAATGGACCGCTGGTGCGCTCGTGCAGCGCGCGGCCCTCATCGGTCAATCGCAGACTCTGCGAGCCGCGCTCGATCAAGCGGACGCCGAGACTCTGTTCGAGTTCGGCGACACGGCGGGACAGCGTCGCCTTGGCTCGTCCGGAAGCGCGGCTGGCGCGCCCGAACCCGCCATGCGCGGCCACCAGGTTGAAATCAGTGAGCGCCTGAAGGTCCATCGGTTCTGTTCCATATTCGAGACGATCTGTCCAAATAGTGGCATCTTCAAAGGAAAATTGGAACGGATAGCTTCTCGCCCAACGGCAGGCGGTCTGCCGAAGAGAAGGAGTATTCGACATGGCTATTCTGGTGACAGGCAGCACAGGCACCATCGGGACCCAGGTTCTGAACCATCTCGCCGGTCATGGCGTCGAGGTTCGCGCCCTGACGCGCTCGCCCGGCAAGGCGCAATTTCCGCGGCACGTGACGGCGGTTCGCGGCGATCTTGCTGACGTGGATTCGGCCCGCGCCGCGCTCATTGGCGTCAGCACGCTGTTCCTGCTGGTGCCGAACGCCGCCGACGAACTGACCCAGGCGATGCTGACGCTGACCGCCGCACGCGAGGCCGGCGTCAAGGGCATCGTCTATCTCTCGGTGTTCAAGGGCGAGGCCTATGCGGACGTACCGCATTTCGCCGGCAAGCACACGGTCGAGCGGATGATTGAGGCGCTCGATCTTCCCGCGACCATCCTGCGTCCGGCCTATTTCATCCAGAACGATCTTCGGCTGAAGGAGCCGCTGCTGAACTTCGGCGCCTACGGCATGCCGATCGGCGCCAAGGGCATCTCGATGGTCGACATCCGCGACATCGGCGAGGCGGCTGCGATCGAGCTGCTGCGCCGCGAGCGCGCGTCTGCCCCGCTGGGCCGCGAGACTTACGCGCTGGTCGGCCCCGACGTCGTGACCGGTGCGGGTGCGGCTGCGATCTGGCGCGATGAGCTTGGCCGCGCGGTCAGCTATGGCGGCGACGATCTCGCGGTGATGGAGCAGCGTTTCAAGGCGGCGATGCCGGCATGGCTCGCGCTCGACATGCGCCTCATGTTTGGCCGGTACCAGAGCGACGGCGCGGTCGCGACGGCCGACGAGCTGGCACGCCTGACGAAGCTGCTCGGCCGCGCGCCGCGCGCCTATCGCGATTTCGCCCGCGACGCCGCCGCGCAGTGGCGCAAGGGCTAGCTGCGCCCGTGCGTGAGGAAGCGCGTGACCACGCCGCCAAGCGTGGCGTGGTCGAGCGGCTCTGCCAGCGAGGTCTTGGCGGTCTCGACCACGGTATCGGGCGCGAGGCCGCGGCGCAGGTCGCACAGCGCGCCGGCATAGTCGGCGGTGAATTCCGGATGCGGCTGCACCGACAGCGTCGTGCCGTTGGCATAGAGCAGGCCGGCATGCGGCGTGAACCCGGACGACAGGATGGTGCGCGCGGAGGCGGGCGGGGTGATCACCTGGTCCTGATGCGAGCAGGCGACGGCGATCGTCTCGCCGTCGATCAGCCCGTTGTCCGGCGCGATCCGATAGACATGGCGTCCGATGCCCCAGCCTTTCTCGGATTTGCGCACCGTGCCGCCGAGCGCCTGCGCGATCAGCTGATGGCCGAAGCAGACGCCGACGGTTGGAATGCGCTTGTCATGGGCCGCGCGCACGAAGGCTTCGAGCGGCGCGATCCACGCGACGTCGTCGTAGACTCCGGCGGCCGATCCCGTGATCAGGATCGCATCCAATGCGACCGGATCCGGCAGCGTCTCGCCATTGGCGAGGCTGACGACGTCGCAGGTAACAGAGGAATCGGCGGTGGCTACCATTCGCTGAAACATCTGCGGATAGCTGCCGTGGCGCTCGCGGAATTGCGGACTGACGAGCCCGGTTTCGATGATGGTGATGCGGGGCATGGAACGCGCTGACAGATGAGCGGGGATGCCTCAGCCTTTACTCCGAAAGCACCGGCGGCGACAAGCCGCGCGCGGCGGTCGCCGATCAATTCCGCGACGGCGCCGCCGCGTCGATCGTGGCGGTGTGCTGTGCTGTCGGCGCCGTGCTCTCGCTCGCCGGTGTCGCCGTCACGATCGCAGGCTCGGTGCGGTAGCGCGGCAGCTGATCCTCGAGCGAATAGCCGACGCAGAGCGCGAGGCTCGACCAGACCGCCATGCTGAAATACAGCGACATCCAGGCGATCTCCTCGCGCCATTCCGCGATGTCATGGGTCACGACCCAGCGCCGGCTGACGTCGCGCAGGCCTTCCAGCGGATGCAGCAGCGTGCCGCCGGCGGCGAGGTTGGCGCGCCAGCGGTTCAGATACATCGGGACGTCGACGGTCATCAGGAAGGCAAGGAAGGCGGCGATGCCGAGGATCGCGACGATGAAGGCCCAGCGCACCGGGCCATGAAACTCCGGCAGCAGCCGGCACAGCGCAATCCCGACCAGGAAGAACACCACCGCCCAGATCGAGTTCTCGATCGCGTTGCAGAGATAATGGGTGGTCAGCACCGCATACCAGGAGAAGCATTCCGCGATCACGATCAGCGGCACGATGATCCAGGCGATGGTCACGGTGGTCTCGGCGCCGGTCATGGTGCCGAGCTGATGCAGGATGATCGCCCATTGCGCGGCGAAGCAGACCTCGGCGACGGTGGCAACCGTGCGGCCGACCACGACGCTCGACAGCCAGGTGTCGAACAGGCAGATGCGCTGCACGTCGGCGCGCGGCAGGACCGAGCGGAAGGCGCAGCCGAACACATAGGCCGCGCACAGCAGCATCATCAGGCCGATGCCCGAGGTGTTGCTGAAGCTGCCATTGGCCTGTTCATTGAACTGGCGGTAGAGCGCGAACCAGATCGCGATGTTGGCGGCACTGACGAGGCTCAGGAAGCCCCACCACCGGACCACTGGATTTGACCAAGCCAGCGAAACCGGCCGCGCCCGCCACTCCATGCTCATTCACCGCTCCGCGTGTAACCGAATTGATATTGAACTGTAGCAATTCTGTCATAGAAGGCAGCGAATCACGAACTAAAAATTGCGTGTGGGAGCGAGCCGGGCAGATCCGATTATGACAGTGCGCGATTGTGACAGTGCTCGATTGTGACAGTGCTCGATTGTGACAGTGCGCGATTGTGACGGTGCGCGGTGGTGCGTGACCGTCAGCCGCGCAGCGCGGTCTCGGGAATGGTGCGGCGAACCACCTCGCGCATCGCGAAGCTGGAATGGATGCGGGCGACGCCCGGCATCCGCGACAGATGCTGCTTGTGGATGCGCTCGAAGTCGGCGATGTCGCGGGCGATCACCTGCAGATGATAATCGTCGCTGCCCGACATCAGATGGCAGGACACGACGTCGGGGCAGCGCGCGATCGCGGCTTCGAAGGCTGCGAGATAATCCTCGCTCTGCTTCTCCAGCGTGATGGTGACGACGACGGTCGTCACGAGGCCGAGCGCTGATGGTTCGAGGTCGACGCGGTAGCCGCGGATCACGCCGATCTCCTCGAGATGGCGAATGCGCCGCGCGCAGGCGGTCGGCGACAACCCGACCTTCTCGGCAAGCTCGATCTGGCTCGCGCGGGCATCACTGACCAGCTCGGCGAGGATTCTGAGGTCGATGCGATCGAGACCGTCCACGCAGATTTCCTTCAAGAGCTGAGCTGAAAGCGAAGGATATGGGCGTATTTGGCTGTGAGCAAGCCGGAAATCGCTGAGAAACGCCATGTGACGGGGCATAGCCTTGATACTGGCGGAAACGAATCCAGCAAGGAGCGGACCATGCGCATCGGCGTGCCCAAGGAAATCAAGGTCGAGGAATATCGGGTCGGGCTGACGCCTGCCTCGGTGCGGGAATATGCGGCGCACGGCCACGAGGTCGTGGTCCAGCGCGGCGCCGGTGACGGCATCGGCGCGGGCGACGACGTCTACACGCAGGCCGGCGCGCGGATCGCCGACACCGCCGAAGAGGTGTTCTCCGTCGCCGAGATGATCGTGAAAGTGAAGGAGCCGCAGCCGTCCGAATGGATCAGGCTGCGCGAGGGACAGATCCTGTTCACCTATCTGCATCTCGCGCCCGATGTGCCGCAGACCGCGGGGCTGATCGCTTCCGGCTGCACGGCGGTGGCCTATGAGACCGTCACGGATGCGCATGGCGGGCTGCCGCTGCTGGCGCCGATGAGCGAAGTCGCCGGCCGGCTCGCGATCGAGGCCGCGGGCGCGGCGCTGCGCAAATCCGCCGACGGCATGGGCAAGTTGCTCGGCGGCGTGCCGGGCGTTCCGCCGGCGCGGGTTGCGATCATCGGCGGCGGCGTGGTCGGCACTCATGCGGCGCGGATGGCCGCAGGCCTCGGCAGCGACGTCACCATTCTCGACCGCTCATTGCCGCGGCTGCGCGCACTCGACGATCTCTTCCTCGGCCGCGTCCGCACCCGTTACGCCACGCTGGAAGCGATCGAGCAGGAAGTTTTCGCAGCCGACGTCGTGATCGGCGCGGTGCTGGTGCCCGGCGCCAGCGCGCCGAAACTTGTCTCGCGCGCGCAGCTTGCAGGCATGAAACGCCGCGCGGTGCTGGTCGACGTCGCGATCGACCAGGGCGGCTGCTTCGAGACCTCGAAGCCGACCACGCATCAGGCGCCGACCTATCTGGTCGACGACATCGTGCATTATTGCGTCGCCAATATGCCGGGCGCGGTGCCGGTCACCTCGAGCCACGCGCTCAATCATGCCACCTTGCCGTTCGGCCTGGCGCTGGCCGCGAAGGGACTGCGCGCGCTGGTCGAGGATCCGCATCTGCGCGCCGGCCTCAACGTGCATCGCGGCCGCATCACCAACCGCGCCGTCGCCGAGAGCCAGCATCTGTCATCCGTGATGCCGGAGGAAGCGCTGGCGTCGTGAGGCGAAATCCGAAAGATCTTCCCCTTGAAAAGGGGAGGTCGCTTTGCTCGCCAGAGCAAAGCGGGTGGGGATCTGCTCTCTCCACATAGAGCGCCGCCTGTGGCGGACCCCCATCCCGACCTTCCCCCTTCCAGGGGGAAGGAGAAGACAGACATTCAGTATCCGTAGCCCGGATTACGCTTCGCTTCATCCGGGCTACGGCGCTGCATCTTTCAGTTCCTTCAGCCGGTTCTGCATGACTTCAATGATCTGCGCGCGCTTTGCCGCGATGCGTTCGATCGGGCCGCCAATGCCGATGGCGAGCGGAGCGCGTCGCTTCGGCAGGGGAACGAGCATGCCTATTGTGTTTGCGCCCGGCGTCGTGCGGCCGCCTGTCTCGGAAAAGCCGCGGCGGCGAATGCGCTCGACCTCTTCGAGAAAGGCGGATTCGCGAACGCGCGCCGATTGACTCGGCTCCTCGGCATTGTTGCGCCGGATAATGCCGCGAATTTTGTTGTTCGGCATTTGGCTCAGCAGCACATGTCCGAGCGCGGTCCGCACCATCGGTCGTATTTGACCGGCTTGTGCCGTGTACTGAAGCTGAGAGCCGCCGGGGACAACGTGCAGATACTGCATCCCGGCGGCGCCGGCCTGTTGTCCGAGCATGACGGTTTCGCCGCCCGTCGCGGTCCAGAGTTCCTCCATCAGATCGGTGAGCTTGGTATCACGGAACGGGGAACGACGAATCCAGTCACCCAGCAGATTGACCCGGTAGCTCGGGATGAAAAGCCGGGTCTTTCGCTCGTATTCCAGGTAGTTCAATTCGACGAGACATCGAAGCAACACCGACGTGCTCGATTGCGGCATCTCCAACGCGGACGATATTTCAGTCACGGAGGCAGCCCGCTTTGTTTTCCGGAAGAACTCCAGAACTGCAAACGTCCGCATGGCCGATTTGACGATGGCCGTCTTATTCGGATTCGGCATGGCTGGCTCCTCGGCGGGTCAAGTACCGCACCTTCATCACATATGTGATGTTAGGGCAAAACCGCTTCACTTGACGACAACTTTGGCCCAGATTGGGCGTCAATAAGATCAAGTCGCATGGAAACGCACAGAGCAGGGGAAGGCGGATGCCCGGCCGAAGTTTGCTCGAGAAGATCTGGGACCAGCATGTCATTGCTCGCCTCAGCGAGGATACGGACCTCCTTCATATCGACCGCCATCTGCTGCACGATCTCGGCGGTTCGCGCGGCCTGCTCGATCTGAAGAGCCGGGGCCTCAAGGTCCACAATCCCGAACTGACATTCGCGACGCCGGATCACGCGCTCTCGACGGCGCCGGGCCGCGCCGGAACCAGCAAGATCGGACTGGAATTGCTGGCCGCGCTGCGGGTCGAGACCTCGGCGAGCGGCATCACGCTGTTCGATGTCGATCAGCCCGGCCAGGGTATCGTCCACGTCATCGGTCCGGAACTCGGCTTGAGCCTGCCGGGCGCGACCATCGTTTGCGGCGACAGCCACACCTGCACCCATGGCGGCTTGGGGGCGCTCGCCTTCGGCATCGGATCGAGCGAGCTCACCCATGTGCTGGCGACGCAGGCGCTGATCCAGCGCCGTCCGAAGACGCTGCGCGCGCGCTTCGAGGGCAAGCTGCCGCTCGGCGTCACCGCCAAGGACATGATCCTGGCGCTGATCGGCCATATCGGCGCGGCCGGCGGCACCGGCTATGCGGTCGAATATGCCGGCAGTGCGATCCGCGCGCTGCCGATCGAGGGAAGGCTCACGATCTGCAACCTCTCGATCGAGCTCGGTGCCAAGATGGGCATGGTGGCGCCGGACGAAAAGACGTTCGAATTCCTGCGTGGCCGTCCCTATGCGCCGCAAGGCGAGATGTGGGATCTCGCGGTGAAAGCGTGGCGCGAACTGCCGAGCGATCCCGACGCGGTGTTCGACCGCGAGGTCGTGATCGACGTCGAAAAGATCATTCCGCAAGTGACCTGGGGCATCAGCCCCGAGCACGTCGTCGGCGTCGACGGCGTCATTCCCGATCCGAAGGCGGTCGACGATCCGTTGCGGCGCGCCGCGATCGAGACCGCGCTGGAGTATATGGGCCTGCAAGGCGGGGCGCCGATCGCGGGCACGCCGGTCGACTGGGTGTTCATCGGCTCCTGCACCAATAGCCGGATCAGCGACCTGCGCGCTGCGGCCGAGATTGCGCGCGGCCGCAAGGTCGCGGCCGGGGTCCGCGCCTGGGTGGTGCCGGGCTCCGAGAACGTCAAGCGCGAGGCGGTCGCCGAAGGGCTCGACAAGATCTTCATCGACGCCGGCTTCGAGTGGCGCGAGCCGGGCTGCTCGATGTGCCTTGCCGCCAATGGTGAGGTGGTGGCGCCCGGGCAGCGCTCGGTCTCGACCTCGAACCGCAATTTCGTCGGCCGGCAAGGGCCGCGCGCGCGGACACATCTGGCGAGCCCTGCGAGTGCCGCGGCATCCGCCATTGCCGGCGCGATCGCCGATGTCAGGATGATGGGACGCTAGAGCATGCCAAAACCGTTCGACAAGCTCACCGCAACCGCCGCGCCGATCATGCGCGGCAATATCGATACCGATGTCATCATCCGGATCGAGCGCCTGGTCGGCAACTCGATCCGCGGCACGCTCGGCAAATGGGCGTTCGGCTCGCTGCGTTATCTGCCCGACGGCTCGGAGAATCCGGAATTCATCCTGAACCGCGAGCCGTATCGGGAAGCGGAGATTTTGGTGACCGGGCCGAATTTCGGCTGCGGCTCCTCGCGTGAGGGCGCGGTGTGGTCGCTGCAGGAGCGCGGCATCCGCGCCATCATCGGCTCCGGCTTCGGCGACATCTTCTTCGCCAACTGCTTCCAGAACGGAATCCTGCCCGTCATCGTCGACAAGGCGGTGGTCGATCAGCTTGCCGCCGACATCGAGGCGACGCAAGGCGCGGGCAAGGTCTCGATCGACCTCGAGGCCCAGACCATCGTCTCGCCGTCAGGCGCGCGGCATTCGTTCGAGATCGATCCGCGGCGACGCGAGGGGCTGCTGAAGGGGCTCGACGAGGTGGCGCTGACGCTGCGGCGCGACGACGAGATCCTCGCTTTCCAGGCTTCCGACCGCGCGGCGCGGCCATGGATTCATTCGACTAGGACACCCGCTTCAAGGACATCCGCATGAGCACGCAATCCAACATGGTCAAGGTCGCCGTCGTCGGCGGCGAGGGCATCGGCCCCGAGGTCACCGCGCAGTCGCGCCGCGTGCTCGACTGGTTCGCGGCGAAACGTAACGTGCCGATGACCTTGCGCGAGGCCCAATACGGTCTGATCCCGTATTTGGCGACCGGCAAGGTGCTGCCCGAGGATACCGCCGAGGCGATGGACGAGGCTGACGCCATCCTGTGGGGCGCGACCGGCGGACCGGAGACCACCGAAGTGCCGGCCGCGGCGCGCAAGGCCGGCAGCCTGCTGGGCCTGCGCAGCAAGTACGATCTCTATGCCAACCTAAGGCCTATCATGGCGAGCCCGGCGCTGTCGGCGTCCGCGCCGCTGAAGCCCGAGGTGCTCGACGGCGTCGATTTCGTCATCATCCGCGAACTGACCAGCGGCATCTATTTCGGCGAGCCGCGCGGCATCGAGACGCTGCCCGACGGCCAGCGCCGCGGCTTCAACACCGAGCAATACACCACGAACCAGATCCGCCGCGTGGCGCGCTCGGCCTTCGAACTGGCGCGGACCCGGCGCAACAAGGTCTGCTCGGTCGACAAGGCCAATGTGCTGGAGACCAGCGTGGTGTGGCGCGAGGAGGTGATCAAGCTGCACAAGGAGGAGTTCTCCGATGTCGAGCTGACCCATCTCTATGTCGACAACGCCGCGATGCAGATCGTGCGCGAGCCGCGGCAGTTCGACGTGATGGTGACCGGCAACATCTTCGGCGACATCCTGTCCGACTGCGCGGCGATGGCTTCGGGTTCGCTCGGCATGCTGCCGTCGGCCTCGCTCGGCCCGGTCGATCGCTTCGGCCGGCGCAAGGCGCTCTATGAGCCGGTGCATGGCAGCGCGCCCGACATCGCGGGCAAGGGCATCGCCAATCCGCTCGGCTCGATCCTCAGCGTCGCGATGCTGCTGCGCCTGACGCTGAATCGGCCTGAGGACGCTGACCTGCTCGAGAAGGCGGTGCAGACCGCGCTCGCTTCCGGCGCGCGTACGGCCGATATCGCCGAGGCCGGGGCGAAAACGCTGTCGACCGTGCAGATGGGTGATGCGGTGCTCGGCGCGCTCGACAAGATCTCGGCGAAGGAGCACGCGTGATGGCGCGCCTCGCCATGCCCCACATTTCGAGGCGATCGGCGCTGACGGTCATCGCCGCCGGCGGCGCCGCGCTGGCGGGTGGCCGTGCATGGGCGCAGGCGGCCACGGGCCGCGCGATCTATCCGGTCGCGGTGCCGGTCTATCAGACGCAGTTCGTCGCCGACCGTATCGGCTACTTCAAGGAGGCCGGGCTCGACTGCAAGCTGGTGCAGGGCGGCAGCGGTGTGAAGACCCGCGAGATCATCGCCTCGTCGCAGGGTGACATCGGCATCGGCGACGTCACCCATCCGATGCAGCTGACCAATCACGGTCGCGCCGCGCGCGTGCTGTTGCCGGTCGACACACGGTCGAACTCGGTGATGTTCATTATCCGCAAGGATCTGAAGGACCAGGGCATCAACTCGCTGGAGGCCTTCACGCAATGGAAGCGGCCCGACGGCCGCAAGCCGATCGTCTCGGTTTCCTCGCTCGGCGGCACCAACCATGTCTGGTCGTCATACTACATGGAAACCATGGGGCTTGACGACAAGGTGACCTGGATCGGCACCGGCAATGTCGACACCATGCTGGGATCGCTGAAGTCGAAGCAGGTCGACATTCTCGTCAGTTCGCTGTCGCTGTTGAACGAGGCACAGCAGCAGGGCTGGGGCGAATTGCTGTTCGACGGTACCGATGAGGCGATCTGGAACAAGCATATCGGCGGCAAGGTGCCGGTGACCGCGCATTTCACGCTGCAAGCCACCATCGACAAGGACCCGGCCAAGATGCAGGCCTATGTCACCGCGCTGTGGCGGGCGTCGCAATGGATCAAGACCCACAAGCCGACCGAGGTCTACGACGCCATCGAGCCCTATGTCGGCAGCACCTCGCGCGAGGCCAATCTGCTGGAGATCACGTCGATCCAGAAGGTCGCGGATTATGAGGGCTCGATCGACGCCGCGAGCTTCGCGCGCGGCGAGAAAGTCTGGTTCCGCGAGATGACCGGTATCAAGCCGCTCAAGATCGCCGACGTGGTCAATTCCAACCTGATCGAAGCGGCGCGAAAGGCCTATCCGGGTTGAGCGCGCTCGAGACAAGCGCAACCGTGTCGCCGCGCGCCTCGGCCGATCGTCGCGTCGAGGTCAAGGGTTTGAGCAAGTCGTTCCAGCTTGCCAGGACCACGATCGAGGCGGTCCGCGACGTCACCTTCGACGTCCGCCGCGGCGAGTTCGTCGCGCTGCTTGGGCCGTCGGGCTCCGGCAAGAGCACGGTGCTCAACATGATCGCCTCGCTGATCCGCCCCACCGGCGGCGAGATCCTGATCGACGGCAAGCGCGTTGTCGCCGGCAAGGCGACGCCCAATGTCGGCTATGTCTTCCAGCGCGACACGCTGTTTCCATGGCGGACCGTCGGCGACAATATCGGCTACGGGCTGGAGCTGTCAGGCGTGCCGGCTCACGAACGGAAGGAGCGCATCGCTGAATGCGTTGCGCAAGCGGGCCTGAAGGGATTTGAGAACGCCTATCCGTCGGCGCTGTCGGGCGGCATGCGACAGCGCGCGGCGTTGATGCGCACTTTGATCGTCGAGCCGCAGATTCTCCTGATGGACGAGCCGTTCGGCGCGCTCGACACCCACACCAAGATCGACATGCACGAGGTGCTGCTTCGAATCTGGGAGCGCGAGCAGCAGACCGTGCTGTTCGTGACCCACGACCTCGGCGAAGCTCTGACATTGGCCGACCGCATCATCCTGTTCTCGGCGCGGCCGGGCCGCATCAAGGACATGTTCGAGGTCGACTTCGTGCGTCCGCGCGATGCAGTGAAGGTGCGTGAGACCCCGCATTATGCCGAGTTGTTCCAGCACATCTGGCATTCGCTGGGCGAGGAATTCGTCAAGGGCCGCAGCGCATGAAGAGGTACGGCACGCTCGGCACGGTCGGCTGGCAGGTCCTGATCTGCGCCGTCGTGCTGTCGGTCTGGCAATGGGGCTACGACCTCCGCACCAGACTGCCTTGGCTGGTGCCCGACCTGCTCGATCCCTACTTCATCTCGAAGCCGTCGATGATCTTCGACAACTTCCTGATCCAGAGCTGCCTGACCTCGAAGCTCGGCGTCTTCAACAGCTGGTTCAACGGCGACTTCGGAAAGTGTCTGGCGCGCAACGAGAACAATCTCTGGGCCGCGACCGCCATCACCCTGAAGAATACTTTCTTCGGCTTCGTCACCGGCGTGGTCAGCGGCTTCGTCGCCGGGCTGATCCTGGGACGATCCGACCGGCTGAGCGCGATCTTTCAGCCCTTCATCACCGCGGTGAATTCGATCCCGCGAATCGCGCTGGCGCCGATCATCGTGCTGGCATTCGGGATCGGCGACATGTCGAAGATCGTGACGTCCTGGATCGTCGTCGTGTTTCTGGTGTTCTTCAACACCTTCGAGGGCGCGCGCTCGATCGACGAGGGCTTCACCAATGCCGCGCGGCTACTCGGCGCCAGCGAATGGCAGATCACCCGAACGGTGGTGATCCCCTCGACGATGGCCTGGGTGTTCGCCTCGCTGACGCCTGCGATCTCCTTCGCGCTGATCGGCGTGATCGTCGGCGAGTTCATCGGCGCCGAGCGCGGCATCGGCCGCCTCATCATCGAATCGGAGGCGCGCGGCGAGGCCTCGGGCATGATGGTTGCTGTCGTGGTGCTGATGCTGGTCGGCGTGGTGCTGTCGGCGATCATCTGGCGGCTGCAGGCCTATCTGTTGCGCTGGCAGCGGCAGCGCAGCGCCGATTAGGCCGCGGGCCGTGGCGACGTCGCATTTGCCGCCACGGCCGGGCTGGATCTAGGCTGCATTTTCCGCTGGCGAAGTCTCGCCGTCGAGCCAATCCTGTTCCTTTGCCAGCGCGCGCCAGGCCGCTTCCATTCGCTTGAAGCGCTTGTGGGTCGGCTCGTCGTCGGCACGCTCGGCAAGCTGCGCGCAGTTCTCCGCATTGTCGAGGAAGTGCTGTGACTGTTTCATGGAACGTCCTCCTGTTAGTTAAGGACGTGGGACATCAATTCAGGCTATTCAACGCGTGGAACACGGGTATTTCGCCACACAGATGAATGCTTGTTCAGCGAGTTCCCCGCGCGATGTTTCGCACCGGTGCGTGAGCAACTGCAGCACGTTCGATACAGGAACGGTCCGTCGCACTCGACGTTCCTCCTTCTCATCGCAACTGGAGGAGGAGAGACGGCATGAGGACGTATCTGCTAGCCGCGGCCATAGTGACCGCGATCGCATCGCCTGTGTTCGCCGATGATATCGGTGTCCGCGCAGGTCCCGTCGGCGCGGGTGTAACGGTTGGTCGGGCACCCGAGTATCGCGACCGCGATCGTGATCGCACCACCGTGATCAGGGAGCGTGAGCCGCGCCGTGACCGGACCACGGTCATAAAGAAGCGGGACGAATTCGGCAATCGCAGCAAAACCGTCATCCACAACGACGACGATTGACGCCAACTTCAGGCGATCTTGTGTGAGCATGAACGTCCGTCGCTGACCTCGTCACGGCGGACGTTTGCTTGGTGCTCAGGCCACGGAGCGACGATGGCGGCCGAGACGGAGCTCAAATTCCGCGTTCCTGCGCGCAAGCTCAAGGGACTGAAGAAACCGCGGATCGCCGGCAGCAAAAGCGGCGCACCATCCGAGAGCGATCTCGTCTCGACCTATTTCGACACCGCGAAGCACAAGCTGAAGCGGCATGGACTGACATTGCGCGCGCGGCGGGATGGCGGCAGCTATGTTCAGACGATCAAGTCCGGCGCGGGTCCACAGTTTGAACGGGGCGAATGGGAGACCGACCTTGCGGATGGACACCTCGACCTCGACAAGGCCGAAGGTACACCGCTCGAAAAGCTCGCGTCCGACAGACTGCGTCAGAAGCTGAAGCCGATGTTCGCGACGTCGGTCCGGCGTATTACCGTGCCGCTGCGGACGAAACGCAGCGCGATCGAGCTCGCGATCGACCGCGGCTACACCACGGCCGGGCATCGTTCGCGCCGAATCGACGAGGTCGAACTCGAACTCAAGAGCGGCCGCCCGCTCGACCTGTTCCGGGTCGCCAGGGCGCTGGAGCGGAAGGCGGCGGCGGAGCTCGATCTGCGCTCGAAAGCCGAACATGGCTATGAACTTGCCGATGGCGAGGAGCATGTCGTCGTCTCCGCCGGGGCCATCGTGCTCGACGCCGGGCTTACCGCCGGCGCGGCGTTTCGGGTGATCGCGCGCGCCGCGCTTCGTCACTTCTCGTCGAATGCCGACGCCGTCCGCGAGGGCGAGGCGGAAGGCAGTCACCAGATGCGGGTCGGGTTGCGGCGGCTGCGCGCCGCGATCTCGCTGTTCTCGAAGATCCTCCTCGTAGCCCCGACGGAAGACATCAAGACGCAGCTGAAGTGGCTCACCAGCGCGCTCGCACCGGCGCGCGAGCTTGATGTATTCGTCAAGGAAGATATCGAGCCTGCATCGCATGACGCGCTGCTGCGGCGAGGCGGCAAAGCGATCCGGCAGGATTTCTCCGACCGCCGCGACCGCGCATTTGCCGGCGCTCGGCAGGCGGTCAATTCGCGGCGCTATCGGTCCATGCTGATCGACACGTTGCAATGGATCGAGACAAAGAGGACCATATCCGCGGAGGACGAGGGCGGTCCGATCGAGAAATTCGCCGCCGCGCTGCTGCATCGCCGCGTCAGGAAGCTGCGCAAGGATGGCCGGCGTCTCGACGAGCTGTCGGCCCGGGAGCGGCACAAGGTGCGCATCAAGGCCAAGACGCTCAGATACGCGATCGATTTCTTCGAAAGCCTGTTTTCGCGCAAGGGTGAGCACAGGCAACTCGCGCGGCTCTCCAGGCACCTGAAGCGGGTCCAGGATGCGCTCGGCTCGCTGAACGATTTTGTCGCGCACCGCAAGCTGGCGGTCGATGCGGCGCTGAAGGCCCCGCATCGGAAGGAGCGCGCCAGCGCCTTCGCTTCGGGCGTTGTGCTCGGCCGAGAGGAACAGGCGGTCAAGCCGCTGATCAAGGTTGCGGCCAGGGAAGTGCGAGGACTCGAGAAATTCTGACAAGCGTGTGGCGGCGAACCCCCGGACATCTATGCCGCTGGTGATGCCCCCGATTGCCTTTCCCGCTCGGCGGCTGCGATCTGGCTGCGACATTCCTCCGCGTAGGCACGCAGGCACTCGACCGTCAACGAGTCCATGCCGGTGCGTGCCAGCCGTTCGGCGCGGTCGGCCTGATCTCTGAGATCATTGATGGTCCGGGTCATGTGCGCCTCCATGCCCAGACAATTTGAATCGAATTGCCACGTTCCCCGGCCGATCAGGACGTGGCTAACGGGTGGTTAAGGAGCCGCGATGCTCAGGTCACCGGCGCCGGGTTGAAAAGCGTCAGATCGTTGTGGATGCCCCAGCGGTCCGACCACGGCTTGGTGCGCCCGCTCGCGACGTCAAGGATCAGGCGGAACAGGTCCCAGCCGGTTTCCTCGATTGTCTTCTCGCCGGTGGCGATGCAGCCGGCGTCGAAATCGATCAGGTCCTTCCAGCGCCGTGCCAGCTCGCTGCGGGTCGCGACCTTGATGACCGGGGCTGCGGCCAGGCCATAGGGCGTGCCGCGGCCGGTGGTGAACACCTGCAAGGTCATGCCGGAGGCGAGCTGCAGCGTGCCGCAGATGAAGTCGCTGGCGGGCGTCGCCGCAAACAGCATGCCCTTCTGCCGCGCCTTCTCGCCCGGCGACAGCACGCCCGCGATCGGGCCGGAGCCGGACTTGACGATCGAGCCGAGCGACTTTTCGACGATGTTGGCGAGACCGCCCTTCTTGTTGCCCGGCGTGGTGTTGGCGCTGCGGTCGGCGCCGCCGCGGGCGAGATAGGCGTCGTACCATTCCATCTCGCGGATCAGCGCGCGGCCGACATCCTCGTTGACCGCGCGGCGGGTCAGCAGCTGGATCGCGTCGCGCACCTCGGTCACTTCCGAGAACATCACGGTCGCGCCGGCGCGAACCAGCAAGTCGGCGGCAAAGCCCACCGCGGGGTTCGCGGTCACGCCGGAGAACGCGTCGCTGCCGCCGCATTGCAGGCCGATCACAAGGTCGGCGGCCGGGCAGGTCTCGCGCTTGCGGGCGTTGAGCACCTTCAGCCGGGCCTCGGCCTGGGTCATGATGGCGTCGACGATGGCGCCGAAGCCGTCAAAGGCCTCGTCCTGCATCCGCACGATGGCATCGCCGACGCCCTCCGGCACCAGCCGTTCCGGCGCGAGCTTCTCGCAGCCGAGGCCGACGACGAGGATCTCGCCGCCGAAATTCGGATTGAGCGCGAGATTCTGCAGGGTGCGGATCGGCACCACGGCGTCGGGCGCCGTGATCGCGACGCCGCAGCCATAGGCGTGGGTCAGCGGCACGACGTCGTCGACATTGGGATATTTCGGCAAGAGCTCGGCGCGGATGCGCTTCACCGCGTATTCCATCGTGCCCTTGACGCATTGCACGGAGGAGGAGATGCCGAGGATATTCTTGGTGCCGACCGAGCCGTCGGGGTTGCGGTAGCCCTCGAAAGTGAAGCCCTCGAGCGGCGGCAGCGCCGGCGGCACCGCGGTCGCGATCTCGAGCTGATCGAGCGGCGGGGCCTCAGGCATGCGGATGCGTGCCTCGTCGACCCATTCGCCGGCCAGGATCGGCGACAGCGCCGTGCCGATCACCTCGCCGTAGCGGATGATGGGTGCGCCCTCGGCGATGTCTACCAGCGCGGTCTTGTGGCCCTGCGGCACGAAGGCGCGCAAGGTCAGGCCGCAGGCGAAGCGGGAGCCGGCGGGCAGCCCGAAATCATTCACGACGATCGCGACATTGTCGCGCTCGTTGAGCTTGATGTAGCGGGGCTGCTCCTGCGCGCCGATCGACTGGTCCATCGTGGACTCCTCCTGACGTTGCTTCACCTCTCCCGCTTGCGGGGGAGATCGGATCGCATCGAATAATGCGATCCGGGTGGGGGCTCTCTCCACAGTATGACTCGTGGAGAGAGCTCCCACCCCGACCCTCCCCGCAAGCGGGAGAGGGGGCGCAGCGACGGTGCCGCGCGATCTCATCTCACGAGGTCAACCCGGGAACGTGTAAGCCGTCTTCACCGTGGTGTAGAACTCGCGGGCATAGGCGCCTTGTTCGCGTGCGCCGTAGCTCGAGCCTTTGCGGCCGCCGAACGGGACATGGTAGTCGACGCCGGCGGTCGGCAGGTTGACCATCACCATGCCGGCCTCGCTGTTGCGCTTGTAGTGCGAGGCGTATTTCAGGCTTGACGTGCAGATGCCCGAGGCGAGGCCGAACTCGGTGTCGTTAGAGATCGCCAGCGCCTCTTCATAATCCTTGGCGCGGATCACGCAGGCCACCGGGCCGAAGATCTCCTCGCGCGCGATGCGCATCTGGTTGGTCGCCTCGGTGAACAGCGCCGGCTGCAGATAGAAGCCGGGCGTCTCGCGGTTCAACAGCTCGCCGCCCCAGTGCAAGCGGGCGCCTTCATCCTGGCCGATCTTGATGTAGCGCAGGTCCTGGTCGAGCTGGCTCTGGTCGACGACCGGGCCGACATGTACGCCGCTCTTCAGCGCGTCATCCACCGAGAGCCCCTTCATGCGCTCGGTCATCGCGGCGACGAAGCGATCGTGAATTCCGGCGGTGACGATCAGGCGCGAGGACGCCGTGCAGCGCTGGCCGGTCGAGAAATAGGCGCCGTTGACCGCAACCTCGACCGCGACCTTCACGTCGGCGTCGTCGAGCACGACCAGCGGGTTCTTGCCGCCCATCTCGAGCTGGAACTTCTTCATCGGATTGGAGAGCACGCAGGCCTGCGCGATCTTGCGGCCGGTCTGAACCGAGCCGGTGAAGGAGATCGCGGCGACATCGGGATGATCGAGCAAGGTCTGGCCGACCACCGAGCCCGAGCCGACCACGAGGTTGAAGACGCCCGCCGGAATCCCGGAGCGCGCGATGATCTCGGAGAGCGCATGGGCGGAGCCCGGCACCAGCTCGGCCGGCTTGAACACCACTGAATTGCCGTAGCAGAGCGCCGGCGCGATCTTCCAGGCCGGGATCGCGATCGGGAAATTCCACGGCGTGATCATGCCGACGACGCCGACCGGCTCACGGGTGATCTCGACGTCGAGGCCGGGGCGCACCGATGCGCCCTTCTCGCCCATCAGCCGCAGCGCTTCGCCGGCGAAGAACGCAAAGATCTGTCCGGCGCGCGCCACCTCGCCGATGCCTTCCGGCAGCGTCTTGCCCTCCTCGCGGGCGAGCAGGCGGCCGAGCTCTTCCTTGCGGGAGAGGATTTCCACCGAGATCTTGGTCAGCGCGTCGAAGCGCTCCTGCGGGGTCGAGCGCGCCCAGGCCGGGAATGCGGCCTTCGCGGCAGCGATCGCCTTTTCGGTCTGCGCCTTGTCGGCCTTGGCGTATTCGCCGACGACATCGCCGGTGTTGGAGGGGTTGATGTCCCGCGTGATGCCTGTTCCGTCGACCCATTCGCCGGCGATGAAGTTCTTCTGGTGAGCGGCCATGTTTCCAACCTTTCTTGTTTAGCGCACGAGGCAGGGACGCTTGTCGTCGAAGGTCCACCCCTGGATCAGGAACTGCATGGCCAGCGCGTCGTCGCGGGCGCCGAGACCATGCTGCTTGTATAGCGCGTTCGCGGCCTCGATGGCACCGCGATCGAGCTCGATGCCGAGGCCCGGCCGATCCGGGATCGCGATCTTGCCGCCCTTGATCTGCAGCGGCTGGCGCGTCAACGCCTGGCCGTCCTGCCAGATCCAGTGGGTGTCGATCGCGGTCACCTTGCCGGGCGCGGCGGCGCCGACATGGGTGAACATCGCCAGCGAAATGTCGAAATGGTTGTTGGAGTGCGAGCCCCAGGTCAGGCCGTTGTCGCGGCAGGTCTGCGCCACCCGCACCGAGCCCTGCATAGTCCAGAAATGCGGATCGGCGAGCGGAATGTCGACTGCGCCAAGCCGCAATGCGTGCGAGAGCTGGCGCCAGTCGGTCGCGATCATGTTGGTTGCGGTCGGCAGCCCGGTGGCGCGGCGGAACTCGGCCATGATCTCGCGGCCGGAGAAGCCGGCTTCGGCGCCGCAGGGATCCTCGGCATAGGCCAGCACGCCATGCATGTTGCTGCACAGGCGGATCGCCTCGTCGAGCGACCAGGCGCCGTTCGGGTCGAGCGTGACGCGCGCCTTCGGAAAGCGTTTTGCAATTGCGGTGACGGCCTCGATCTCCGCTTCGCCCGCGAGCACACCGCCCTTGAGCTTGAAATCGGCAAAGCCGTAATGCGCTTGCGTCGCTTCGGCGAGGCGTACGATCGCCTCCGGCGTCATTGCCGCCTGATGGCGCAGATCGAACCAGTCGGGCTTGCCGGTCTCGCCCTCGACATACGGCAAACTGGTCTTCTTGCGATCGCCGACAAAGAACAGATAGCCGAGCGTCTCGACGCTGGCGCGCTGCTGGCCTTCGCCGAGCAGCGCGGCGACCGGGAGATTGAGATGCTGGCCGAGCAGATCGAGCAGGGCGGATTCGACCGCGGTGACCGCATGGATGGTGACGCGGAGGTCAAAGGTCTGCTTGCCGCGGCCGCCGGCGTCGCGATCGGCGAAGGCCTGGCGCATCGAGGCCAGGATGTTGTTGCAGGCGCCGATGCTCTGGCCGACGACGAGGTCGCGGGCGTCCTCGAGCGTCTTCTTGATCTTCTCGCCGCCCGGCACCTCGCCGACGCCGGTGTGGCCGGAGTTGTCGGTGAGGATGACGAGGTTGCGGGTGAAGAACGGCGCATGCGCGCCGCTCAGATTGAGGAGCATGCCGTCGCGGCCGGCGACCGGGATCACCTCCATCGCCGTGACAACAGGTGCGCCGGCAAAGCCGGTGCGGATCGTGTCCTGGATCATCTGCTCCTCCCTTCGTTGTTGGCCGTTCGGCTTATTCTGCCGCCTGCTGCGCGGCGGCCTGCGGCAGCTTGGCCACCAGCGCGGCGAGCTCGGCGGTCTCCTGCGCGGTGAGATCGGTGAGCGGCGGCCGCACCGGGCCGGAATCGCGACCGATCACCTTCATGCCGGCCTTGATGATCGACACCGCATAACCCTTCTTGCGGTTGCGTATCGCGATCAGCGGCAGGATGAAATCCTTCAACCCTGCATGGATGGTTTGATGATCGCGCCGGCGCACCGCGGCGTAGAATTTGGTGGCGAATTCCGGCACGAAGTTGAACACCGCCGACGAATAGGTGGTCACGCCCATGTCGAGATAGGGAAGGGCAAAGGTCTCCGCGGTCGGCAGGCCGCCGATATAGGTCAGGCGATCGCCGAGCCGGGTGTAGACGCGGGTCATCAGCTCGATGTCGCCGATGCCGTCCTTGTAGCCGACGAGGTTCGGGCAGCGCTCGCAGAGGCGCGCCAGCGTATCGGGCTGCAGGATCGCATTGTCGCGGTTGTAGACGATGACGCCGATCTTGACCGATGCGCACACCGCCTCGACATGCGCGGCGAGGCCGTCCTGCTCGGCATGCGTGAGATAGGGCGGCAGCAGCAGCAGACCATCGGCGCCGGCTTTCTCGGCGCCAACCGCGATCTCGCGCGCGATCGCGGTGCCGTAGCCGGTGCCGGCCAGCACGGGAACGCGACCCTTGGTCTCGTCGACCGCGATCTTCACGACGTGCGGAACTTCACTCGGCGTCAGCGAGAAGAACTCGCCGGTGCCGCCGGCGGCGAACAGGCCGGCAACGTCATAGCCGCACAGCCAGTCCATGTTGGCGCGATAGGTCGCCTCGTCGAACGAATAGTCCGCGTTGAACGGAGTCACGGGAAACGACAGGAGGCCGCCACCGATTCTAGCGGCCATTTCCTGAGGGGTCATCTTGCTCATGGCGCCACTCCTTGAATGTTTCTGGGAACGGGATGCGCGAGCAGCGCGCGTCCATGGCGGAATTTCTAGGGAATGCTTCGATGCGCGTCCAAGCCAAACGCGGTATCGAGCGATGCACAATCTGCATCAATCGCCGCGCAGGTGCGGCCCTGCGATTTCGGTTGCGATCTCGATCAATGAAGGCAGCAACTGGTTCTCATGATCGCGCCGCCACACCATGAACAGCTCGACCGGCACGGGTGATCGCAGCTTCAGCGGCTTCAGCTTGACCTCCGCGATCTTCAGGCTGGCGGCCGCTTCCGGCACGATCGCGACGCCGAGCCCGGCGCGCACCATGGCGAGGATCGAATGGATCTGGCTGAGATGCTGCACATAGCGCGGCAGCACGTCGGCGCGCGTGAACATCGACACCAAGAGATCATGGAAGTAGCGCGCCTCATAGGGCGAATACATCACGAAGGGCTGGTCGTCGAAATCCTTGATGCTGACGGTCTCGGCCGCGGCCAGCGGATGCTTCTTCGGGATCGCGGCGAGCAACGGTTCGGCCACGACGCGCCGGCTGGCGAATTCCGGCCGCGCGATCGGCGGGCGCAGCAGGCCGGCATCGATCTGCCCGGTGGTGAGCGCCTCGAACTGATCGCCGGAGACCATCTCTTTCAGCGAAAAATCGACCTCGGGCAGGCGCGAGCGACAGGCCGCGATCAGGTCGGGCAGGAAGCCGTAGGCGGCCGCCGCCGTGAAACCGATCTTGAGCGAGCCGGTCTTGCCGAGCGCGATGCGGCGGGCAACCTGCGAGGCGGATTCCGCGAGCTTGAGGATGCGCCGCGCCTCGGGCAGGAAGCTGCGTCCGGCCGGCGTCAACCGCACCGAGCGGCTGGTGCGTTCCAACAGCGGCGCGTCGATGATGTGCTCGAGCACCTGGATCTGCCGGCTCAGCGGCGGCTGGGTCATGTTGAGCCGCGCCGCGGCGCGGCCGAAGTGCAATTCCTCGGCCACCGTGACAAAGCAGCGGAGCTGGCTCAGGTCGAACATCGATGCTAACCCGGAATGGATCGAACGGGGATTTGTGCGTTCTAGCATCGATGCCTCCCACTGGCCAAGAAGACAAAAAGCAGACAAAGACGGCGGCCGAAGCCGCCGTTTCAGTTTCGAACTGTCAGTCCCTCATGGTGAGGAGCGCCAACGGGTCCGCGCGAAGTGCGGCCCGATGACAGGCTCCGCGCGTCTCGAACCATGAGGCCCCACCTGTGGCCTGCATCCTTCGAGACGCCCGCTGCGCGGGCTCCTCCAGCGACAAAGGCGAAGCCTTTGCGCGGGGATGAGGTGATATGACGGAGCAAAGCGCATCGCCCTCAGGCCGCCTTCAGCTGCACCCGCTTGATCTCGCCGACGATGAACAGATAGGCGATCGCCGCGACCAGCGCGTTGGCGCCGACGAACACCAGCGCGCCGTTGAACGAACCGGTGGCGGCCAGGATGTAGCCGATGATGATCGGCGTCGTGATCGAGGACAAATTGCCGAAGGTGTTGAACAAGCCGCCGGAGACGCCGCCGGCTTCCTTCGGCGAGGTGTCGGAGACGACCGCCCAGCCGAGCGCGCCGATGCCCTTGCCGAAGAAGGCGAGCGCCATGAAGCCGACCACCAGCGCCTGGCCGTCGACGTAGTTGCAGGCGATGATCGACATCGACAGCAGCATGCCGCCGACGATCGGGATCTTGCGCGCCATGGTCAGCGAGCCGGTGCGGCGCAGGATGTAGTCCGAGATCACGCCGCCGAGCACGCCGCCGATGAAGCCGCACAGCGCCGGCAAGGTCGCGACGAAGCCGGCCTGCAGGATCGATAGCCCGCGCTCCTTCACCAGATAGACCGGGAACCAGGTCAGGAAGAAATAGGTCAGGGTGTTGATGCAGTATTGGCCGATATAGACGCCGAGCATCATGCGGTTGGCGAGCAACTGACGGATGTGGTCCCAGCTGGGGCCGCTGTCCTGCGTCTTGCCGGCCTTCGCCGCATCCATGTCGACCAGCGCGCCGCCCTGCTTGATGTAGTCGAACTCGGCCTCGTTGATCGCCGGGTGTTCCTTGGGCTCGTAGATGGTCTTGATCCAGGCAATGCCGATGACGATGCCGAGCGCACCCATCACGTAGAACACATGGCGCCAGCCATGCTCATGGGCGATCCAGCCCATCAGCGGCGCGAAGATCACGGTGGCGAAATACTGCCCCGAATTGAAAAAGGCCGACGCGGTGCCGCGTTCATTGCCGGGGAACCAGGAGGCGACGATGCGGGCATTGGCCGGGAATGACGGCGCCTCGGCGATGCCGACCAGGAAGCGCAGGCCGAACAGCAGGACCACGGCCGTGCCCGCGGACAGGAACCCGACCAGGCCCTGCATCGCGGTGAAGATCGACCAGACGATGATGCTGATCGCATAGACCCATTTGGAGCCGAAGCGGTCGAGCAGCCAGCCGCACGGCACCTGGGCGACCACATAGGACCAGCCGAACGCCGAGAACACGTAGCCCATCGCGACGGGATCGAGATGCAGTTCCTTGGAAAGTGCGGGGCCGGCGATCGAGAGCGTGGCGCGATCGGCATAGTTCACGGTGGTGACGAGAAACAGCATCGTCACGATCAAGAGCCGGACGCGGGATCGCCGCGTGTCTGCGGCGGACACAATTGCGCTCATTAGCGCCTCCTCGAAAATTTCCTCGGGGTCTGTCCTAGAGAGATGACGACAATGGGTCCAAGCCGAAACGGGTATTGATCCATACCGATTTTGAATGGATCGGCCCGGTGCGATGCCACCGTTGCGCGCGGGATGACGGAGACAATGCGCACCGCTCCATCCACGTCATTGCGAGCGAAGCGAAGCAATCCAGCCTGCCGCAAGCGGAGATATGGATTGCTTCGTCGCTATCGCTCCTCGCAATGACGACAATGCAAGTGCGTCACATCCTCGCACGATGACGCCTTGCCAAGATCGACAAATTAATGTACGTTTTGTACAGTTATTGAGGGCGCAGCGTTGCGCCCGGCTGCTCGAGGTCGAATGCTGATGACCACGCCGCGCGACTATGAGGTGTTCGAGGCAGGTGATGTGACGCTGCAGGGCGGTGCCGTGTTTCCGCAACTGAGGCTCGCCTACAAGACCTATGGCACGCCGAGCGCGGCGCGGGACAACGTCATCCTCTATCCGACGTCGTTTGCCGCACAGCACGCCGACATCGAATGGCTGGTGCAGCCGGGCGGCGCGCTCGATCCCGGGCGCTACTTCATCGTCATCGCGAATCTGTTCGGCAATGGCCTGTCCTCCTCGCCGTCGAATTCGGCCGAGGTGCTCGGTGGCGCGCCGTTTCCTGCCTTCACCTATCATGACGCGGTCGCGATCCAGAGGCGGCTGCTGGTCGAGCGGTTCGGCGTGACCAGGCTCGCGCTGGTCTATGGCTGGTCGATGGGCGGCATGCAGGCCTATCACTGGGCCGCGCGGTATCCCGACATGGTCGAGCGCGCAGCCGTGGTTTGCGGCAGCGCGCGGTGCTCGCCGTATAATCATGTGTTCCTCGAAGGTGTGAAGGCCGCGCTGACCGCCGACCCGGCCTACCGGGACGGCCGCTTCGTCACCAAGCCCGCGGCGGGCCTGCGCGCGATGGGGCGCGTCTACGCCGGCTGGGCGATGTCGCATGAGTTCTATCGCGAGGAAGTCTGGCGCGAGGCTGGCTTCAACTCGTTGGAAGACTATCTGGCGGGATCGTGGGACGGTGCCTTCGCGCGGCGCGATGCGAATGATCTGCTGGCGCAGATCGCGATCTGGCAGGCCGGCGATATCAGCCGCTGCGATCAATTCGGCGGCGACTTCGACCGGGCGCTGGCCGCGATCAAGGCGCATATCCTGCTGATGCCGGGTCGTACCGATCGCTATTTCGATCCGCGCGACAACGAGGATGAACTCGGCCGCCTGGTCAACGCGCGCTCGGCCGCGCTGCACGCGATTCCGTCGATCCACGGGCACCGGGCCGGCAATCCCGCCAACAACGCCAAAGACCGCGCCTTCATCAACGCCGAAATCTCGGCGCTGCTGCAACGCTGACAGGTGAGACGACCATGAGCACCGCCGAGACCAGTGACGCCGGACCCCGCCTGAAGCCGCTCAGCCCGCTGACCTTGCGCGATTTGTCGACCAAGTCGAACCTTGCCGGCGCGGTGCGCGCGGCAAGCCATTACGGGATGATCGTCACCGTCGGCGCGCTGATCTTCCTGGTCTCGTCGCGCCATGGCCTGCCATGGGCGCTGCCGCTGATTGCCGTGCAGGGCTACTTCGTCGCGTTCCTGTTCATGGTGGTGCATGAGACCGCGCACAAGACCGCGTTCCGCAGTCCGGCGCTCAATCTTGTCGTCGGCAATCTGTCCGCCTTCATGATCGGACTGCCCTACCAGTACTACTGCCTGTTTCACTGGGATCATCACCGCTACACGCAGGATCCGGAGAAAGACCCGGAGCTGATCGTCGGCCCCAAGCCTGCGTCGGACACCCAGCTGGCGATCGCCTATTCGGGACTGCTGCAGGTGTTGGTTCGCATCCGCCTGATGTTTTGGCATGCATTCACCGGAAAGGTGGTTGTGCCGTGGATTCCGGAGCACAAGCGCGCCTCGATCGTCCTGGAGGCGAGGCTCTATCTCGCGGGCTATCTGCTGTTGCTCGCGGCGTCGTTCGCGCTGCACAGTGCGATCCTGCTCTGGGTGTGGATCGTGCCGCTCCTGGCCGGTCAGCTCATCTTGCGCCCCTATCTCTATGCCGAGCACACCGGTTGCGAGCGGACGCGGAGCGCGTTCGAGAACACGCGCACGACGATGACCGGCAGGATCATGAAATGGTTCGCCTGGAACATGCCTTACCATGTCGAGCACCACGCCTATCCCACGGTGCCGTTCCATGCGCTGCCGAAGCTGAACGCCATCGTCGATGGCCACATCGTGTATCGCGGCAGCAACTACAGGGCCGTCACGCGCGAGACCTGGGCCTGGTTCCGCCGTCAGCGCCAGCGCTCTGCTTGATAGTCAAGCGTCCGCGCGGGGCCGCAGCACCAGATTGACGAGATTGCGGGCGTAGGCCGGCGTCAGCGGCCTGATGCCGAAGACGTAGCGGTAGAACAGGCTGCCATAGATCGCGTCATAGATATCGCCGGGGACGCCCGGCGCGCCGATGCTGCCGTCCTTCTGGCCGGCGGCGATGATCTCCAGCATCCTGCTGCGGCGCAGGCCGAGGTAACGCTCGTAGAACAGTTCCGCCGTGCCGGTCTTCGAGATGCATTCCGAGATCACGGCGAGTTGTACACGGCCGAACTCGCCCTGCAACGCCTCGACATAGGTCGCAACGTGGCGACGGATGCGGGCCACCGGATTGCCCGCCTCAGGCAGCGGCACGGCCCGCGAGGCCTGGTCGAGGAAGGCATCGATTAGCAAGGCTTCGCGCGACGGCCACCATTTGTAGATCGTCATCTTCGAGACGTTGGAATGTCTGGCGATCGCGTCGATGGTGGTCGCGGCGAGGCCGGTCGTCGCCATCAGCTGATAGGCGCCTTCCAGGATCGCGGCCGTGGTCGCGGCGGAGCGCGGCCGCCCGCGCCGCCCCGTTGCCGCTTCCTCCGTCTCCGTCTTGCCGCTGGCCATGGCCGGACTTCGCGTCCTGCGTCTTTCAATCATTGCGTTACATGCGGGCATAGCATGAAATCGCGCTCGGTTTCAGATCGTCGCCGTCGCTGATAGTGTACAACGCGCAAGCCAAAGCTTACGTGCGGCACATTGCCCTCGCTCTGTCCAGCTCAGCCGCCGATCGAACAGGAGTGTCCCCGTGAAGGCCGTCTACAGTGATCTGCACCGCAGCCATGATCCGCAATTCTTCCTGGTCCGCGGTGTGGTCCAGCGTACCACCGAACAGCCCGAGCGCGCCGACCGCCTGCTGGCTGGCCTGAAGGCCGGCAAGCACACGCTGATCGAGCCGACCAGGTTCGGGCAGGGGCCGCGGGCGCGCGTGCACAGTCCGGAATATCTGAGCTTTCTCGCGGACGCGTGGGACGAATGGTCGGCGCTCGGCAATGCCGGACCGGAGATGATCGCGAACATCCACCCGGTGCGCAATGCCGGCACGTACCCCGCTCATATCGTCGGCAAGCTCGGCTGGCACACGATGGACACCGCGGCCCCGATCGGTCCCGGCACCTGGGCCGGCGCCTGCGCCTCGAGCGACGTCGCGGTCACCGCCGCGCAGATGGTGCTCGACGGCGAGGATGCCGTCTACGCGCTGTGCCGCCCGCCCGGCCATCACGCCTATCGCGACCTCGCCGGCGGCTTCTGCTTCCTCAACAACAGCGCGATTGCGGCCGAGCATCTGCGCCAGAAGCATGAGCGCGTCGCGATCCTCGACGTCGACGTGCATCACGGCAACGGCACGCAGGGCATCTTCTATGAGCGGCCGGATGTCTTCACCGTCTCGATCCACGCCGATCCGTCGTTCTTCTATCCCTTCGTCTGGGGCTATGCGCATGAGCGCGGCGCCGGAGGCGGCCTCGGCACCAATCTCAACATTCCCCTCGCCAAGGGCACCGGTGACGACGACTACATGAAGGCGCTTGCAGCGGCGGAGAAGGCGATCCGCTCCTTCGCCCCGACCGCGCTCGTGGTCGCGCTCGGTCTCGACGCCTCCGAGAAGGACCCGCTTGCCGGCCTCGCCGTCACCACCGACGGCTTCCGCCGCATCGGCGAGGGGCTGGCCCGATTCGGGTTGCCGACGGTGCTGGTGCAGGAGGGCGGCTATCTCTCCGACATCCTCGGCGCCAATCTGACGGCGGTGCTCGGCGGGTTTGAGGCCGCACGGTAGCGCAATTTCGGGCGAGGCGGTGACCGGTCCGCGCGAACAAAGCCCGTCAAAACAGGAATCTGGAGCATCGACCTTGATTGATCAAAGCCGATGCCTCGGCCGCGAGGCGCGCAACAGAGCGTCGTGGACTTGCGTGTCCGCAACCAAAATCACATCATGCCGTTGGTATTCTGCGCTGGCTTATGATTCTGCCTGGCGGCGTCAGCCGGCCAGGTGGACAGCAACGCGAGGACGGCCATGAGTGACCTGCTTCGCATCGCCATCGTCGGCTTTGGCGAGATCGCGTGCCGGCAGCACGTGCCTGCGATCGCGAAGACGTCAGGCGTGGCTCTCGTTGCGGTGGCCGATCCCGTCAAGACCCCGCCCGGCCTGCCGCATTTCCGCGATTTGCAGGAGTTGTTGCGCGACGGGCCGGAGATCGACGCGGTCGCGCTGTGTACGCCACCGCAGCTGCGCCATGCGCAGGCCGCCGCCGCGCTCGCGTCGGGCAAGCATGTGCTGCTGGAGAAGCCGCCGGGCGCGACGTTGAGCGAACTCACGCCGCTGATCGCGGCCGCGCAGGAGGCGGGCCGGACATTGTTTGCCGCATGGCATTCACGCTATGCGGCCGCGGTCGGTCCTGCGCGGCAATTGCTCGCGAGACGCACCATCAACAAGGTGACCATCATCTGGAAGGAAGACGTGCGCGTCTGGCACCCGGGCCAGGCCTGGATCTTCGAGGCGGGTGGCTTCGGCGTGTTCGATCCCGGCATCAACGCGCTGTCGATCCTGACCGAGATCCTGCCGCGTGCGGTCTTTGTCAGGAGCGCGACGTTGGACTTTCCCTCCAATCGGGAGGCGCCGATTGCGGCAGAGATCGAACTCTCCGACGCGAGCGGCTTGCCGATCCACGCCGAATTCGATTTCCGCCAGACCGGATCGCCGAGCTGGGACATCCTGTGCGAGACCGAGGCCGGGCCTGTGACGCTGTCGAAAGGTGGAAGGCAGCTGCGCGATGGCAGCAGGCTGGTGGTCGATGCGCCAGATGAGGAATATCCCGCGCTGTACCGCCGTTTCGTCGCGCTGACCTCGGAAGGAAAATCCGATGTCGACCTCGCGCCCTTGCGGCTTGTTGCCGATAGCTTCATGCTGGGGCGACGGCGCCTCGTCGAGGCGTTCGAGGACTGACAATGACATCAGCCAAAATCGGTTGCGCGCCCTTCGGCAAATTGCCCGACGGTACCGTGGTCGAGCGCGTGACGCTGCGCGGCGAACACGGCTTTGAGGCCGCCATCCTTCCCTTCGGCGCCACGCTGCAGGCGCTGCTCGCGCCGGATCGTGACGGGCATTGCGACGACATCGTGCTCGGCCACGACGAACTCGACGGCTATCTCGCACAGCGCAAATTCTTCGGTGCGACGATCGGCCGTTACGCCAACCGGATCGCCGGCGCGCGCTTCGTGCTCGACGGGGAGACCATGCAGCTTGAGGCCAACAATTGCCCCAACGCGCTGCATGGCGGCCTGCAGGGCTTTGATCGCAAGCTGTGGCGGATCGCCGAACTATCGGATGATCCGGAGCCGACGCTGGTGCTGGCGCGCGAGAGCTCGCATGGCGAGGAGGGCTATCCCGGCAACCTTCAGACGCGGGTGACCTACAGCGTGTGCAGTCCGATGGAGCTCTCGGTCACCTACGAGGCGACGACCGACCGGCCGACCTGCCTCAACCTCACCAATCACAGTTTCTTCAATCTCGAGGGCGCGCGCTCGGGCATGCAGATCCTCGATCACCGGCTGACGATCGCCTCCGACCATTTCCTCGCTGTGGACGCCACCGCGATCCCGTTACAGGGCCCGCCGCGGCCGGTCGACGGCACGCCGTTCGACTTCCGCAAGCCCACGGCGATCGGCGCGCGGATCAGGATGAATGACGAGCAGCTGCGGCTCGGGCGCGGCTATGACCACAATTTCTGCCTGGCCAAGGGGACGGGTCTTCGTCTGGCTGCGCGCCTCGAGGCGCCGCACGGCGGCCGCGTGATGGAGCTGTTCACCGATCAGCCGGGACTGCAGTTCTATTCCGGCAATTTCCTCGACGGCTCGACCGCCGGCAAGGGCGGTCGTCTGTACCGGCAATCCGACGCGCTCTGTCTCGAGCCGCATGCCTGGCCGGATACGCCGAACCGGCCCGACTTTCCGTCGGCGCGGCTCGATCCGGGGCAGCTCTATCGGCGCAGCATCGTCTACCGCTTCTCAACCGTGTGAGTGACACCATGACCGACCGTGCCGCCGAGCCGCTGATGGAAGAGGTGCCGACATCGGTGCTGTCGGCAGAGCGTTGCCATCTCGGCGAAGGTCCGACCTATGATGCGGCGACCGACACCGCCTGGTGGTTCGATATCCGCGAGCGCCGGCTGTTCGAGCATCGATTTGCAGGTGGCCGCACCGTCATTCACGAACTGCCGAAAATGGCGAGTGCATTGGCGCGGATCGACGGCGAGCGGCAGCTGATCCTTGCCGAAGATGGACTTTATGTACGGCACGTTGCCGACGGCCGCCTGCAGCTGTTCGCCGCGCTGGAGGCCGACAATCCGCTGACGCGCTCCAACGATGCGCGTGTGCATCCGTCGGGCACGTTCTGGCTCGGCACCATGGGACGCCATGCCGAGCAGGGTGCCGGCGCGATCTATGCGCTGCACCGGGGCCGCATCGTGCGGCTGTATCCCGGGATTACCATCCCGAATGCGATCTGCTTTTCGCCCGCGGGCGACATCGGCTATTTCGCCGATACCGCGACCAACGTGCTGCATCGCGTGCCGCTCGATCCATCAACAGGACTGCCGGTCGGCGAAGCCACCGAATTGATCAGGCATCGAGGCAGCGGCGGGCTCGACGGCGCGATCGTCGATGCCGACGGGATGATCTGGAACGCGCGCTGGGGCGGCGGTTGCGTCGACGTTTACGATCCGACCGGCCGGCATCTGCGTTCGCTGCGCGTACCGGCGAGGCAATCGAGCTGCCCGGCATTCGTCGGCCGCGACTTCTCTCGCGTGCTGGTCACCTCGGCCTGGCAGGACATGGATGAGGCGCAGCGTTCGGCCGATCCCGAGCATGGCAGGACGTTCCTGCTCGAGGCCGCCGCGCGCGGTCGGGCCGAGCCTGACGTCAAGTTATCCTGACGGTTGGGTGCCGCGCGGCGTCGTTGACGCGACCGGATTATTTGGACGATAGTACAAATATGGTCCGCAAACCCGCCAGGTCTGACGTGAAGGCCGCCGCCGGCACCCGCAAGCCGAACATGCGCGAGGCGATCCTCGCCGCGGCGGAGGAATTGTTCTCGACCTACGGCTTCAACGCCGTCTCGGTGCGCGACATCGCGCAGGCCGCCGGCGCCAATCCGGGCAGTGTGACCTATCATTTCAGGACCAAGGACGGCCTGCTGCTGGAAATCTATCGGCGCCATTGCGGCCCGATGAACCGGCGGCGCTCCGAGCTCTTGGCGGCGGCGCGGCGGGTGCGCGATCTGCAGGACCGGTTGGAGGCGATCGTGCGCGCCTATGTGTTGCCGGCCTTTACGTCCGGCAGCGATCTTGCCGGCGGCGGAACGCGGTTCACGCGATTGCGTGCGATCATGTCGGCCGAGGGCAATGAGGTCGTGCGCAAGATCATCGCGCAGACCTTCGACGACACCAGTCATGCCTTCATCGACGCGATTCATGAAAGCCTGCCGCATATTCCGCGTACCGATCTGGTCTGGCGCAGCCACTTCCTGCTCGGCGCGCTCTACTACACGCTGGTGACGCCGGAGCGCGTCTCGCGCCTGTCGCGCGGCAGCGCCGACGGCACCGATGCCGGCCACGCCATCGAGCAACTGGTGCGCGCCACCGTCGCCGCGTTGCAGGCCGCGCCGCTCGACGGAGGGGCGCCCGCGCCGCGCACGGCCCCGGGCACAAATCCGGGCCGAGCGTTGACCTGAACGTCCGGAGTTTGTCGCGATGGAGAAACTTCGGCTGCGCGCCGTGCTCGGCAATCATCCGCACATCCGGGCGGTGAAGAACGGTGAGCTTCGCTCCGACCTGTTCGATCTCGACTTCACCGATTTCACGCCGACCAACGCCGCGTTCAAGCCGATGGTGCGCGAGCAGGCATTCGACGTCTGCGAGATGGCGATCGTGACCTATCTGATGGCAAGGGCGCACGGCAAGCCGTTGGTGCTGCTGCCGGCGGCGATGGTCGGTCGCTTCCAGCACGGCCACGCGCTCTATCGCGCCGACCGCGGCACGCTCGTGCCCGCCGAACTTGAAGGCAAGCGGGTCGGCATCCGCTCGTTCACGACCACGACCGGGGCATGGATGCGCGGCATCCTTGCCAATGACCATGGCGTGAACCTCGACAGCATCAACTGGGTTACGTTCGAGGATCCGCATGTCGCGGAATATGTCGACGGCACCGAGCGCGCGCCGAAGGGCAGGACCATCGTCCAGATGCTGAGGGACGGCGAGCTCGATGCCGTGCTGGGCGAGACCTCCAGCGATCCGGCATTCAAGCCATTGTTCGCCGATCCAGCCCGAGAGGCGTCCCTTTGGTACCAGCGGCACGGCGTCGTGCCGGTCAATCATCTGGTGGTGGTGACATCGCAGCTTGCGACGTCGCGGCCGGACGTGGTGCGGAGCCTGTATGAATTGCTCAAACGCGGCAAGGCAGAGGCTGGCCCGCCCGGCATGCCGGACCTGGTGCCGTTCGGCGTCGAGGCAAACCGCAAGCCGCTCGAACTGATGATCGACTATTGCGTGCAGCAGGCGTTGATCCCCCGGCGCGTCACGGTCGATGAGCTGTTCGACGACACAACACGGGACCTGAACTGATGACAATCTCCGGCGATCCGCGGCATTGGCAGGTCGGCATGCTCGGCTATGGCGAGGTCGGTCGCATCCTTGCCGAGGATCTGCGCCAGCAGGGCGTGAGGGTTTCGGCCTACGATATCAAGCTTGACCGCGAGCAGGGCGTGCCACTGCGCGCACACGCGGCGGAGATTGGCGTCGAGCTCGCGCAATCCCATGCCGATCTCGCGGCGCGGGCCGATTTCATCATCTCGGCGGTGACGGCGAGCCAGGCGGTGCCGGTGGCCGCGGCCTGCGCACCCGCAATCCGGAAGGACGTCTGGTTTCTCGATTTCAACTCGGCCTCGCCCGGGGCCAAGCAGCGTGCGGCGGCGCATATCGACGACGCCGGCGGCCGCTATGTTGAGGGCGCGGTGATGACCTCGCTGCCGCCGTACCGGATCAAGGTGCCGCTGCTGCTCGGCGGGCAGGGCGCGCGGGAGCTCGCGCCGCAGCTGGTCGCGCTCGGTTTTGCGGCGAAGGTCGCAAGCGACGAGCTTGGCGTCTCCTCGGCAGTCAAGATGTGCCGCAGCATCATGATCAAGGGGCTGGAGGCCATGGTGATCGAGAGCTTCACCACCGCACGCGCCTATGGCGTCGAGGATGCGGTGCTCGCCTCGCTCAAGGAGACCTTCCCAAGCATCGATTGGGAGAAGCAGGGCGCCTATTTCTTTCAGCGGGTGATCGAGCACGGCCGGCGCCGTGCCGAGGAGGTGCGCGAGGTGGCGGAGACCGTGCGCGAGGCCGGGCTCGCGCCATGGTCCGCCTCCGGCACCGCCGAGCGGCAGGGCTGGATCGCCGATCTTGCCGATGAGGGCGTGTTCGGCCCCAGGGGAACGCCGGATTTCGCCCGCAGCGCCGACTGGCGTACCGAGGCCGACCGGATTCTCGCGCGCATCAAGTCCTGAGGTCTCGCCCGGAGAATCCGCCGCGTTCCCTGCCGACGCGCAATGCGCTATTGCTCCATGAACAGTTTGTTCTGGAGGCACTCCCATGAAGAATTCCGGCAAGGTCGTCGCCATCACCGGCGCGGCACGCGGCATCGGCAAGGCCTGCGCGGCGCGCTTCCTGTCCGACGGCGCCAGGGTTGTCATCTCGGATGTCGACGCTGCGGGGCTTGTCCACACCGCCCAGGAACTCGGACATATCGATCAGTTGCGGGCGGTCGAGGCCGACGTCAGCAAGCGCGCCGATGTCGACCGCATCGTCGCGACCGCGGTGAAGGAGTTCGGCCGGCTCGACGTCATGGTCAACAATGCCGGCGTCGCGCGCAATCGCGACTTGCTCGACATCAGCGAGGCCGAATTCGACGACGTCATGGGAATCAACCTCAAGGGCGCGTTCTTCGGGGTTCAGGCTGCCGCGCGCCAGATGATCGCGCAGGGCGGTGGCGGCGTCGTCGTCAACATGTCCTCGGTCAACGCGCTGCTCGCGATCCCCTCGCTCGCGACCTACGCGATGTCGAAGGGCGCGATGAAGCAGCTCACATCGGTCGCCGCCGTGGCGCTGGCGCCGCACGGCATTCGGGTCGTGGCGGTCGGGCCCGGCACGATCCTGACCGAGATGGTGGCGACGGCGATCTTCTCGTCCGAGGATGCGCGGCGCAGCGTGCTGTCGCGCACGCCGGCCGGCCGCTGCGGCGAGCCGAGCGAGGTCGCCGCCGTCGTGGCATTCCTGGCCAGCGACGATGCCTCCTACATCACCGGCCAGACCATCTATCCCGACGGCGGTCGGTTGATCCTGAACTACACGGTGCCGGTCAGCGACAAGAAGTAGGGGTTCAATCGCGGGCACACTGCCAAAATATCGAAAACAACCCCATGCAAAGTAGCCGGCGGCGGCCGGCGTTCGACCGGGCACCTTGACAGGTCGGGCAAATCGGCGATATTATTCGATTATACAGAAATATGGCAATAGCCACCCGGTGTCGTCACCCGCGCATGCGGGTGATCCAGTATTCCAGAGGCGGTCGTGCTTGAGCCGATGGGCCGCGGCGTACTGGATCGCCCGGTTGAACCGGGCGATGACAGGTGCGGGTGAGGACGCCGCTAACGGCCCTTGAACTGCGGCTTGCGTTTTTCCATGAAGGCGCTGCGGCCTTCGCGGAAGTCCGCGCTGTCCATGCATTCGATGCCGATCTGCTTGATCGCGGCCATGTCGCGATCGGCGGGATCCTTCAGCACCTGCGCGATGGTGATCTTGGCGGCCTTGATCGCCAGCGGCGCGTTGCCCGAAATGGTGCGCGCGATCTCCATGGTCGCGTCCCAGAGCTCGGCGTCCGGCAGCACGCGATCGACGAGGCCGATCCGCAGCGCCTCGGTGGAGTCGATCCGCATGCCCGTATACATGATCAGCCGCGCCCAGGACGGGCCGACCAGCGACACCAGGTGGCGCAGCCCGTCATAGCCATAGGCGATGCCGAGCTTGGCGGCGGGAATACCGAACTGGCCGCTCGAGCCGGAGATGCGGATATCGGTCAGCATTGCGACCTGCATGCCGCCGCCGAGACAGAAGCCGCGGATGCAGGCGATGGTCGGCTTCGGATAGTCGGCGAGCAGGGCGCGCTGGGCGGCGCTGCGCCGTGAATATTCCTCGGAGGCCTCGGCGTTGTGCCTGGTCTTCTCGAACTGGCTGATATCTGCGCCCGATACGAACGCCTTGTCGCCGGCGCCGACCAGGATCACGACGCGGACGGCCGGATCGTCGCGCAACGCCGTCAGCGCCTCGCCGAGCCCCTCCCACATCTCCAGCGACATCGCATTGCGCTTGTCGGGATTGTTGAAGGTGACGACGCCGACGCCGTCAACGACGTCTTGCAGGATCTTGCCGTCGGCAAGCGATTTGTTCGACATGTTTGGCATATGAGGGGTCCGGTCTGATTTCGGGCGAAGGCTAGCACCCGGCCGACAGCCGAGGCAGGCGGTTTGGAGCACGGCGCGATTGCATTGCCGGGCGACAACTCTCCCGGTAGTTGTACGGCTCGCAAAATAAACCGCCGCGAAACGGTTGCGCTATAGAGTGCGCCGCCGCGCTCCGTCCCGGTTTAACTTTTTCCTAGTTTTTCGACGGTATGGCTGTACGCACCTGCGCGCCAGGACCAATCCGCCACGCGCTGGGATACGTGCCGCAGCTCCCCGCTGCCACCGCGTCGGTAGCGAACGTCCCCACCACCAGACCGGCAGTGAAGCCAGTCAATCCAGCCCTCCGTGCACTCACATCGCCTCGGGCGAGGTTCAGTCGTGTCCGTCGAAAAGTTTCTCAAGCAACGCGCGGTCAGGATCACCGTCAACGGCAGCTACACGTTGCCGAACTGGTACGATGCGCAGGGTAAATTGCGCACCTTCGCTTGCCGCACCACGCGCGTCTCGCCGTTCCGGATGATCGTGGACGTGCCCGTCGTCGGCAAGGTCGGCGACCGGCTGACTTCGTATTTCGAGGAGTTCGGCAAGTTCGACGGCTGCATCACCGAAACCATGAGCGGCAGCTTCCTGCTCGAGCTCGAGATGACGCATGCCATGCGTGAGAAGTTCGCCGACAAGCTGACCTGGATCGAGAAGAAGAAAAAGGATCCGAGCATTCGCGAGGCGCGCAACAACCCGCGTTTCGTTCCGGTCGCGCCGCATGCCATGTTGACGCTGGCGGATGGCACCATGCAGAGCTGCTTCATCATCGACATGTCGCTGTCCGGCGCGGCGGTCTCCTCCGAGGCGCAGCCGCCGGTCGGCATGCCGCTGGCGATCGGCGCCTGCGTCGGCCGCGTGGTCCGGCATCTGCCGAACGGCTTCGCCATCAAGTTCGTCGAGAGCTACAAGCAGGGCGATCTCGGCCGCCTCATCGCGTGCAAATCCAAGGAGCTACAGCTGCTGTCTGCCGACGCGAACTCCGTTGCCTAGGGCGAGTACTCACAAATCTGGTGAATCGCCACCTAGCATATGGCGATTCAAGTTGACGGCATTGCGCCCCAGTTCAGCGATTCCTTACCGCAACCCCGCCTCGGTCGATATTTTTCTCCGATCACGCGAAAAATTGCGATGCCGGCTCAGCGAACGCCGGCAACGATCACGCGCGCTCCCGCATCGGCGAGACGCTTGCACTGCTCCTCAGATGCGCCGACATCAGTCACCAGAGTCCAGCGCGGCGGCAGCGGCGCCCAGGCCATCTGTTCGGCGCGGCCGAGCTTGCTGGCGTCGGCGAGAACGATGACTTCCTTCGACTGCTGCATCATCAGCGACTTCAGTGCGACCTGTTCGAGATCCGCTTCGCACAGGCCACGGCCATTCACCACGCCGTCGGCGCTCATGACGGCGCGGTCCGCGGTCATGCGCCGCAGCGCCTCATTGGCGAGCGGCCCCATGGTGCTCATGCTGGTGGTGCGCAGCGCGCCGCCCAGCACCACAAGCTCTATGCTCGGAGCCTTGGCGAAGCAGGGCAGCAGCGCAAGATTGTTGGTGATGATGCGCAGCCGCCGATGCTGCAGCAGTCGGCCGAAGGCTGCGACCGTCGAGCCGGCATCGAGAATCAGCGTGTCGCCATCCTCGATCAGATCGATCGCGGCGCGCGCGATCGCCTGCTTCTGTTTGCCCTGAACCGCGAGGCGCTGCTCGAGCGTCGTCTCGTTCGCGTGGGCGGTGAGAATGGCGCCGCCATAGG
>NZ_JAQOSR010000058.1:0-45885 GCF_046718885.1 Bradyrhizobium sp. UFLA01-814
AAAATGCCTGACACTGGCCTCCACCCGCGCACGCCCGATTGCGCAAAGCCCTCGCAAGCGGGAGAGGTGCAACGAGTTTGCGGTGAGATCAATCCAAATCAGTTTTATTTCACGCGTCGATCGCGTCCTTGATCCGCTTGCGGCTGAGTGGCAGGTCGCGCAGCCGCTTGCCGGTTGCATGCGCGATGGCATTGGCGAGCGAGGCGGCGGCCGGGCCCTGCCCGGTCTCGCCGCTGCCGAGGAACGGCTGGCCCGGACGGTTGATGATGTGGACGGCGATGCTGTCGGGCACCGCATTGAAGCGCAGGATCGGGTAGGTCTGCCAGTCGATGCTGGTGATCCTTGTCTCATCGAAGGTGACGCTTTCATAGAGCGTCCAGCTCGTCGACTGCACGATCGCGCCCTCGATCTGGTTGGTGATGCCGTCCGGATTGACGACCTGGCCGGCGTCGACGGCGGCGACCGCGCGCACCAGCCGAGCCCGCCCGGTTTCGCGATCGACCTCGACCTCGGATGCGATGGCGCAATAGGCGGCAAGATTCTTGTAGCGCGCGAACGCGAAGCCGTAGCCGCGATTTCGCGGCGGCTTCTGCCCGCGCGTCCAGCCGAACTCCTCCGCGGCCTTCTCGACCACCGCGCGGCCGCGCTGATCGTCGAGATGCCTGAGGCGAAACTCGACCGGATCGGCGCCGGCGAGACCGGCCAGTTCATCCATGAAGCTCTCGCTCGAGAACACGTTGTGATAGGCGCCGAGCGCGCGCATCGCGGAGATCCGCAGCGGCATCGCGGGGATGAAGTGATGCATCACATGCGCGTTCGGAAAATTGTAGATCGGGATCGCGTTGCGATCGCCGCCACCTTCCGGCAGCGGCAACGGCTTTGGTGCGGGCACCGCGAATGATCGCGCCATGTGCTGGGCCGCAAGCAGCGCGCCGGCGCCGCCCGGCCGCATCGAATGCGTGTTGCTCCACACCGCAAAATTCCAGTCGGCGATCTTGCCGTCGGCCGTGAGCGACGCGCTCAATTTCGTCACCATCACCGGACCATAGGGCTCCCAGCCGTGCTCCTGCTCGCGCATCCACTGCACCCGAATTGGGCGCTCTGGCAGCGCTCGGGCGATCAGCGCGGCGTCGGCCGCAGCATCGTCGGCGCCATTGTGGCCATAACAGCCGGAGCCTTCGACATGGATCAGGCGGACGCTGGCGGGCGTCATGCCGAGCATCTCGGCGATCGCCTGCCGGTCGGGATAGACGCCCTGCGTGTGCGTCCACACCGTCATCGCACCATCGACGAATTGCGCGACCGCGCAAGACGGCCCGATCGAGCCGTGCGACTGGTAAGGCCGCGTATAGGTTGCTTCGAGCGACCGCGCGCCGCTCACCGTGGGATCATTCCTTTGAAAGATTGCAAAGTCCTGCGACGGCAGCGCAGTCAGCACGTTGGCCAGATCGTGCTGGTTCGGCAGCTTCGCGCTCTCTCGCCACTTCGCCGCGGCGGCCAGCGCGTGCATGGCCTTGACCGCCGAAAATTCCTTCTCCGCCACCACGGCCAGGAAGTTGCCGTCGCGCACGATTTGAATCACGCCGGGCATTTTCTCGATCGCGGCCGTGTCGCATTCCACGAGCTGCGCGCCGTAGCTCGGCGGGCGCACCACGCGCGCATGCACCATGCCGGGAAGCCGCATGTCCTGCACATAGGCGGCGCCGCCCGTGACCTTGGCCGGAATGTCGACGCGTGGCACCGGCTGGCCCATCACCTTGAAGCTCGCCGGATCCTTCAGGCTTGATGTCGGTTGCGCCTGGACGTGCAACATGTCCGCGGCAACAAGCTCGCCATAGCCCAGACGCCGGCCATCGGGAGCGACGACGGCCGCATTCTCGGTTCGCAAGCCGTCGGGCGGCAAGTCGAAACGCTTTGCCGCCTCCGCAACCAGCAGCGCGCGCGCTTGCGCCGCGGCATGCAGGATCGCCGTGCCGCTGTCCTGCATCGAATGACTGCCGGACGTGTAGCCCTCGTTCGCCGTGAGTTTGGTGTCGGCGGTGATCACCTTCAGCGCATCGAAGGGAATATCGAGCTGCTCCGCCGCGATCTGCTGGAACGCAGTGCGGAATCCCTGGCCGAGTTCGGCCTTGCCCGTAAAGGCCGTGACCTGGCCATTGGCATCGATGCGGATCCAGGAATCCAGATTGGGCGCTTTCGCCAGGCTGCCCGGCAACGCCGGGCTCTGCGCAGCCTTCTGCTCCTGTGCCACCGCATGGCGAAGCGAGAAGCTGACGATCAGCGCGCCGCTGCCGGCCAGCACGCTGCGGCGATCGAGAACCACCGGCGCGGTCATCGGACGCTCCTGTCGCTTGCGGCGTCGGCCGTATCCATCAACTTGGCGGCGCGGTGCACTGCGCGCAGGATGCGCATATGGGTGCCGCAGCGGCAGAGATTCGGCTCCAGCTCGGCACGGATCTGTGCATCCGATGGCTTCGGGTTGCGCATCAGCAGTGCCTGCGCGCGCATCATCATCCCGGCGATGCAGTAGCCGCACTGCGCCGCCTGCTCCTCCATGAAGGCGCGCTGGATCGGCGCCGGCGCGGCCACGGTGCCGAGCCCTTCGAGCGTCGTCACCTGCTTGCCCTCGACCAGGACCAGCGGCGTGACGCAGGACAGCACCGCCTTGCCGTCGACGATCACCGTGCAGGAGCCGCATTGCCCGAGACCGCAGCCGAACTTGGCGGCATTGAGCGCCAAATCATTGCGCAGCACATAAAGCAGCGGCGTATCCGGTTCCGCATCGACCTGATGATCCCTGCCATTGACCTTCAATGTCATCATGGCTTGCCTCGCTGTCTGGATTCTGATGGCGTGTCGCGCGCCGCAAGCGACGCGGCCTGCACCGCCCGCGCATCGCGCACCGCCTTGTCGAGATTGGCCCACGCCGGCCGCTTGCCGAATCGGGCGCGCAGATAGGCCGTGAGCGCAACCATCTGCGCATCATCGATGCTGGCGGCGAAGCCCGGCATGATCGGGCTGCGCTCGCCTTCGACAGCAACGACGCCCGACAACATGATATTGAGGAGGTTGCGCGGGTCGGGGCTTGCGATCGCCGTGCTGAGCGCGAGATTGACGCCGCCATAGGGCAGCGCGCGGCTGCCCTCATGGCAGGAGGCGCACGCCGCGGCATAGATCGCCGCGCCGGCCGCATGGGCCTGTGCCGCATCATCCGAAGACGATTGCGCCACGACGTCGGCTGGCCGTTTGCGATCCGGCGCCGGCGCGCCCGGGATATCGGCCATGTACGCGGCGATGGCCCGCACGTCGCTGTCGGGCACCGTCGCCAGATTGCCGACCACTTCAGCCATCGGGCCGCGCGCGGTGCCATGATCGGCCTGCCAGCCGTGGCGCAAATAGGCGTAGAGCGCGTCGGCGATCCACCGCACCGGAGCTTGCGAGGTGTCGTTCAGCGCATAGGCGTGCCAATTGTCGACCTCGCCGCCGGAGAACTGCGCATTGACGCGCTCGGCGCCAAGCGCGTTGCGCGGCGTGTGGCAGGCGCCGCAATGCGCGAGCCCCTCCACCAGATAGGCGCCGCGGTTCCATTCCGCGCCCTTCGCCGAGTCCTGAGGGACATCGCCGCTGCGAAGATACAGCAGCTTCCACCCTGCGATCAGCGGTCGATAGTTGAGCGGAAACGACAGCTGATTCGCCGGCGGCGACGCGTGGACCGGCTGTCGTGTCATCAGGAACGCATAAAGCGCCCGGTCGTCCGCATCGGAGACGTTGGTGAAATGGTCATAGGGAAAGGTCGGGTAGAGATGCTGGCCATCGCGCGCGACGCCCGAGCGCATCGCGCGGACGAACGCCTCCTCCGGCCAGCGCCCGATGCCGGTTTCGGCATCCGGCGTGATGTTGGATGAGAAGACGATGCCGAACGGCGTTGGAACCGGGAGCCCGCCGGCATAAGTCGCGCCGCCCTGCACGGTATGGCAGGTGTTGCAATTGCCGATCGCGGCGAGTTCGCGGCCGCGTTTGACCGCATCGGGGTCGAAGGTATCGGCCCGCGGCGGCGCAATGGCGGCAATCTGCGGCCGCCAGGCGACCGCGAGGCCCATTGCCGCGCCCGCGACCAGCACGATCGCGGCAATGCCTGTGATGATCCGCAGCTGACCAGTCATGCTGAATTGAGTTTGTTGTTGGGACGTGTATTAACACCTTTCGTTCCGGTATCGTTCGGCCATAAGACCTCGATCACCGCCTGTTGACCCCAAGGAAATCCTGGGAAATCCCAAAGGGATCGCGCAAGGGACCATGACCGCCCAGCCCGCCCTCGATCGCGCCTCCGCCCCGTCTCGCGATGCGCTGTCCGTGCTCAGTTCCGTGTTCGGCCTGTCGGGCTTCCGCGGCGCGCAGGAAAAGATCATCCGCCACGTCACCGATGGCGGCAATTGCCTGGTGCTGATGCCGACCGGCGGCGGCAAGTCGCTGTGCTATCAGCTGCCGTCGCTGCTGCGCGACGGCTGCGGCATCGTGGTGTCGCCCTTGATCGCGCTGATGCGCGACCAGGTCGCGGGCCTCACTGAAGCCGGCGTCAACGCCGCGGTGCTGAATTCGACGCTGTCCTATGAGGAAGCCTCCGAGGTCGAGCGGCGGCTGCTCGCCGGCGATCTCGACCTGCTCTATGTGGCGCCGGAACGGCTGCTGACGCCGCGCTGCCTCAATCTGCTCGGCCAGGCGCAGATCGCGCTGTTTGCGATCGACGAGGCGCATTGCGTCTCGCAATGGGGCCATGACTTCCGCCCGGAATATATCGGCCTGTCCGCACTCGCCGAGCGCTTCCCGAAAGTGCCGCGCATCGCGCTGACCGCGACCGCAGACGCGCTGACCCGAAGGGAGATCGCCGAGCGGCTGCAGCTTACCGACGCACCGCAATACGTCGCGAGCTTCGACCGGCCCAATATCCGCTACGAGATCGTCGACAAGCAGAATGCGACCACGCAGCTGAAGAACTTTATCAAGGAGCGGCATGCCGGCGACGCCGGCGTGGTGTATTGCCTGTCCCGCGCCAAGGTCGAGGATGTCGCGGCGGCGCTCAGCGAGGCCGGCATTGCCGCGTTGCCCTATCATGCCGGGCTCGACGCCGGCCTGCGTGCCCGGCATCAGGACCGCTTCCTCAACGAGGACGGCATCGTGATCGTCGCCACGATCGCGTTCGGCATGGGCATCGACAAGCCCGACGTGCGCTTCGTCGCGCATCTCGATCTGCCGAAGAGCATCGAAGCCTACTACCAGGAGACCGGACGTGCCGGCCGTGACGGCAAGCCGTCGGCCGCGTGGATGGCCTACGGGCTCTCCGACATCGTGCAGCAGCGCCGCATGATCGATGAATCGACCGGCTCCGACGCCTTCAAGCGCGTCTCGGTCGGCAAGCTCGACGCGCTGGTTGCGCTGGCTGAAACGGTGCATTGCCGCCGGCAGCGCTTGCTCGGCTATTTCGGCGAGACCCGCGCGGAGGAAATCTGCGGCAATTGCGACAACTGCCTGACGCCGCCGCGCGTCCGCGACGGCAAGGTGCTTGCACAAAAGCTGCTGTCCTGCGCCTACCGCACCGGGCAACGTTTCGGCGCCATGCACCTGATCGACGTGCTGGTCGGACGGCTGACCGAACGGGTCAAGCAGTTCAACCACGACCAGCTGTCGGTGTTCGGCATCGGCCGCGAGCTCAACGAGAAGCAATGGCGCGCGGTGCTGCGCCAGCTGGTGGCGATGGGCCATCTGCGCGCCGACAGCGACGCCTTCGGCGCGCTTGTTCTGACCGACAGCGCCCGCGGCGTGCTGAAGGGCGAGACCGCGGTGATGCTGCGCGAGCAGCCGGAAGGCGCGCGCAACCGCGCAGTCCGCGGCAAGTCGCGCCGCGGCGAGCTTGTGCCCGCACCCGACAGCCCGGGTGGCGTCGCAAATCCCGCGCTGCATGCGGCGTTGCGCGCCTGGCGCTCGGACGTCGCGCGCCAGCGCGGCGTGCCGGCCTATGTCGTGCTGCATGATTCCACCATCGACGGCATCGCCGCGATGCGGCCGGACACGCTGGGCGAGCTGCGCAACATCGCAGGGATCGGCGACAAGAAGCTCGAGCACTACGGCGACGAGCTGATCCGCATCGTGAAGGCGACGGAAGGCTGAACCTGGGCCAAGCTATATCCATATCCGCCAGCATTTCCGGATCGGTCTCGAACGAAGCGGCGTCCGGATGTGCGCCAATGGTCGGCAGATCTAGGGCGACTGCACCTCAACCTTGATTGGCGAGGCAACATTTCTTGTATTTCTTGCCGCTTCCGCATGGACATGGATCGTTGCGTCCGACATGGCGGAGGGGATTCCTCACGGGCTCCGAGGGCATCCATTGCGTGTCGAGATCGTCCTCGGCGTCATCGTAATCGGTCCACGCCAGCGCATCGACCACATCTTCGATATAGCCGAGATAACTTTCCTCGAAGCGGGTAATGTCGTCGGGTCTCTGCTCGGCGGTGGCGAGCAAGTCGTCAAACTCGCTGCGTATGAACGGCGAGTCAGGGATGCGGCCATCGTCGATGGCGCTATGCACCAGCGGTGCCAGCTCGCGTAGTCCCAGCAAGGCAATTGCCTGCTGCCAGCCATACCAAGCTTGGTCCTCATCGTCGGCAAGTCTGTCCTCAAAGAATGCTACGAGCAGGTGTCGCATCCGCTCGTGCGGGATACGTCCGTTCCACGTAAGGAAGGCTGCCGCGCCGAGAATTTGGTCGCGGACGAACTGATCAATGGATCGATCCCCCACCATGCCCAATAGTGTATCGACGTCCCCATCGAAAACGCCGGCGACGATGCTCGCCATGCTTTGGGGCACAACATCCCCGAGCAGATAATCGAGCTCGGCTTCGGGCCGGCGCAGCAACCGCAGCAGGTCGCGGCATACGTCCTGGTCGCGGGCTCCGCCGAGGATATAGAGGCCGCGGAACAGAAGCGTGACCTCGTCGTCGGAGAGCGCTTCACCATTCGCCGCACGAGCGACCAGGGCGCGCAGCGGCGGAGCCGCCTCTTCCATCCTGACCAGACACATCCCAACCGCAAGGGCAGGTAACCGCTTTTCAGTAGCGACCGCTTCCAGGTAACCGTCGATCGGCCCCAAGTCGCCCCGCTTGAAGATAGCTTCTACTTCTTCCTTCTTCATGGGAACTCGATCTTTTCGGGCAGGTGAACGATCGCGACAGAACAACTACCGGATCACCGCTCATCCCCATACTCTACCAGAGACAGCATAGGAGCTATTCGCTGGACGGCAATACGCTTGCTTGCGGGCCGCGCCGCCATCGCCCTAATCTTCGTCCATCGCGTCCAACGAGGCGCGGACACGACATAACGATATAGGGAAGAGACGGCCCATGGCTCAGGAGAGCACCGCGCGCAAGGCTGCGCGCCCTGCCGAAACCGGAACGTTCGATGCCGTGGTGATCGGCGCCGGGTTCGCCGGCATGTACATGCTGCATCGGCTGCGCGGACTCGGCTTCACCGCGCGGGTCTATGAAGCCGGCGGCGGGGTCGGCGGCACCTGGTACTGGAATCGCTATCCCGGCGCGCGTTGCGACGTCGAGAGCCTGCAATATTCCTTCTCGTTCTCCGAGGAACTCGATCAGGACTGGAGCTGGTCGGAGAAATATTCTCCGCAGCCCGAAATTCTCGCTTACGCCAATCACGTCGCCGATCGCTTCGATCTGCGCAGCCAGATCGTGTTCGACACCCGCGTCACCGCGGCGACCTTCGACGAGCAGGCAGGCACATGGCTGATCGAGACCGACCGCGGCGACAGGGTCACCGCAAAGTTCTGCATCATGGCGGTCGGCTGCCTGTCGGCGCCGAACCGGCCGGCTTTCCCAGGCATGGCGGATTTCCGCGGGCCGATCTATCACACCGGCGAATGGCCGCATGAGGGCGTCGACTTCACCGGCCTGCGTGTTGGCGTGATCGGCACCGGCTCATCGGCGATCCAGTCGATCCCGATCATCGCGCAGCAGGCCTCCGAGCTCACGGTGTTCCAGCGCACCGCGACGTGGTCGGTGCCGGCATGGAACGAGCGGCTGTCGGCGGACTATCTCAAGGAAGCCAAGGCGCATTATCCGGAGCTGCGCGCGAAAGCCCGCGCGCGCCCGACCGGCTTCTATTTCCAGTTCAACGCCCAGCCCGCCTTGCAGGCGAGCGAGCGGGAGCGCGAGCAGCAATACGAAGAAGCCTGGCAGCGCGGCGGCCTGCCCTTCCTCGGCGCCTTCGGCGACCTCCTGTTCGAGAAGGCCGCCAACGACACCATCGCCGATTTCGCGCGCGAGAAGATCCGCGGCATCGTCAAGGATCCCGCCACCGCCGAGCTGCTGTGCCCGCGAAACGTATTCGGCTGCAAGCGGCTCTGCGTCGACACCAATTATTTCGAGACCTACAATCTGCCGCATGTGAAACTTGTCGACGTGTCGACGACGCCGATCGATCGCTTCACGACGGAAGGCATTATCGTCGACGGCACCGAATACAAGTTCGATGCGATCGTCTCCGCCACCGGCTTTGCCGCCATGACCGGCTCGTTCGACAAGATCGCGATCACCGGCCGCGGCGGGCAGACGCTGGCCGAGAAATGGCGGGCCGGCCCGCGCGCCTATCTCGGCCTTGCCTCCGAGGGCTTTCCGAACCTGTTCATGATCACCGGGCCCGGCAGCCCCTCGGTGCTCGCCAGCATGATCCAGGCGATCGAGCAGCATGTCGACTGGCTGGCGGATTGCATCAGTCATATGCGCGACATCGGCGCCGGCACGATCGAGGCGGTCCGCGACGACGAGGACGCCTGGGTCGCCCATGTCAACGATGTCTCCACGGTCTCGCTGCGCTCGACCTGCAGCTCCTGGTATGTCGGCGCCAACATCCCGGGCCGTCCCCGCGTGTTCATGCCCTATATCGGCGGCTTCCCGATCTATGTGCAGAAGTGCAATGAGGTGATGAACTCGGGTTACGACGGCTTCGTGCTGCAGGGCGGGCGCAACGGCAATGCACCGCCGCAGGTGCGCTTCACCGAGCGCTGGCAGGTGCCGCTCGACATCGAGGTGATCTCGCCGGCCGCGGTCGCCGCGAAGCGGGTTCCCGTGGTCTGAGTGCCGGCGGTATCCGCACCGGGATTGCGCATGATAGTGTCGCGCCGGTCCGCGCTTCAAACCGCGGGCCGACGGGGAACATGGCCGACACGGCATTGCAGGGATTGATCGAGCGGATCGGCGCCGACCATGTGGTGCGCCGGCTTGGGATCGAGGCCGCGCACGAGAAGCAGCTGTTCGGCCAGGGCACGCTGGTGTTCAATGTCGAGAACTGGAAACTGGCGCCGCGGATCATCGAGTCCGCGCTCAAGGTGACCGGCCTGCATGGCCGCGCGCGGCGCAATGCCGATAGCGTCGAGGTGCGGCGCAATCTGGTGACGTCGGCGCGGCTGCCGGTGGCCTTCGACGGCTTCACCATCCTGCATCTCAGCGATCTCCACGCCGACATCAGCCAAGGCGCGATGCGGCATCTGGCTGACATCGTGCGCGATATCGCCTGCGATATCTGCGTTCTCACCGGCGACTACCGCGGCAAGACGTACGGGCCGTTTGAAACGAGCCTCGCGCTGATGCGGGATCTGTGCGCGCGGATCGAGCTGCCGCGCTACGGCATCCTCGGCAATCATGACAGCATCCGCATGACGCCAGCACTGGAGGCGATGGGCATCAGGATGCTGTTCAATGAGCAGGAGCCGATCACGCGCGATGGCGCGACGATCCACCTCGCCGGGATCGACGACGCGCACTTCTACCGCACCGACGACATTGCAAAAGCCGCGGCGGCAATCCCGCGCGATGCGTTCTCGATCCTGCTGGCGCATACGCCGGAATCCTATCGCGCGGCGGCGGCCGCCGGCTTCGACCTGATGCTGAGCGGCCATACCCATGGCGGCCAGCTCTGCCTGCCCGGCGGCATCGCGATCAAGCTGGAGGCGCGGCTGCCGCGCCGGATGGGCAGCGGCGCATGGCGGTTCGGCGCGCTTGCCGGCTACACATCAGCCGGCGCCGGCACCAGCCTCGCGCCGGTGCGGCTGAATTGCCCGGCCGAGATCACCGTGCATACGCTGCGGCGGGCCGGTTGAGCTCACCCCGCCCGTACGTCGCAGGCGCCCATTGCCAAAATATCGAAAACAACCCCATGCAAAGGAGCCGGAGGCTGCCCGGACGTCGCAAGGAAAGACGCGTGGCCGGTAGCCAGATGCAGTCGCCCTGCCGTAAGGACGGGAAGAAGGCGTAGCGGAGGTCTCAATTGCCCTTCTTCGCGTTTGCGCTCTGCTCATTCACCGTGCAGGTGATCAGCAGCGTGTAGCCGCGCGCATTCTTGGCAATCTCGGCGGTTTCCTTCTTCATCTCCTCGCGCCACTCGGCGGTCCGGTACGCCACCGCGCTGTTGTCGAGGAAGTCGCGCAGCGCGCCGGTCTTGATCGCGAAGTTGATGTTCTCCGGAATGGTCCCCGTCGCCCGCGCCATCCTGACCGCGTCGAGCTTGGCAGCCACGACGCCGACCACCGCGCCGGTGTGGTCGAACAGCGGACCGCCGCTGTTGCCGGGCTGCACCGCGGCGCTGATCTGCAGATGACGGGTATCGTTGAGGATGCCGCTCAACGAAGAGACAATGCCCGTGGTGACGGTGAAATCGGATGTCAGCAATCCGTGATAGGGATAGCCGATCGCCACCACGCCGTTGCCGACCAGGATGGGGTTTTGCCTGAGGCTGACGACATCCTTGAACGGGGTCGGCGCCTGCAGCAACGCGAGATCATTGGTCTCGTCATCGGACACCAGGCGCAGCTTGACCGGCGCCTCGCCGCTCAGGTTGCCCGTGATCTCGCTGCAGCCGCCGACAACATGGTGATTGGTGACGACGTGGCCGCTGCTGCTGACCACAAAGCCGGTCCCCGTCCCTGATCTCGCCTGTTTCTGCGTGGGCCCCGGAGCCGCCTGCTGCGGCGGCGCAGCCGCGGGCTTTGTCGCGACGGCGAACTCGCCGGCATTGGCGACGCCGTTCTTCTTCACCGAGACAACGCAGTTGAGCAGTGCCGGCAGCAGCTGCGCGGTCTGATTGAGGTTGAATTGAAACAACTGGCCCTGCGCGAAGGCGGTCATCTGGCGCGCCTTGCGGAACTGGTTGATCAGCGCCGAGTTCACCGGCATCTCGACATTCACGAGCTGCGTGCCGAGCGGCATGCCGTAGACATTGAACGCAGGCTGGCCGTCGAAGGTCAGCGCGAGCGGAAAGGCCTCGCCCGCCGTCAGGCGCCAGCTCTCATGGGCAAAACCCAGGCGCCAGCTGCCATTCTCGGCGATCGACACCATGAAGAAGATGCCGCTTTGATACGTGGTGCCCGCCGAGCAATGGGTGAAGGCGCCATTCTTGTCGTTGGTGAAGGCGCCACCCTTCCAGTTGCCGACGCTGATCGAACCGTAGGGACCGCGCGCGCTCGACGGAGTTGCAGACGCAAACAGCCATGCGACTGCAACGACCGCCCAGACCGCAACTCTCATGACGCACACTCCCCAGCCACAACCCTATCATAGGAGGCGGAGAAATTCATCCGCAAGTGGAGCGCGGCTTGGACTTTGGTCCTGCAGCCACGCAAACCCACCGCGGATGAGGCAATCGCCACACCCTCAGGTTACAAAACCTATGTTCTCATTTTGTTCTTATGTCAATCGGGGTGCTGTCCGTATTCAAGCCCCCATGTCCTAAGTCGGATCTCGGAGTGTCCTAATTCGGATTAAGCGAACGGAAACCAAGGGTTGGCCGTTGTTCTCGGTAGAGCTACTGAGGCGGTTTGGTGAATGTTCTGCCCACAGCGAACATTCGTGGGTGAACGGACCGGAATGATCCGGATAGGCCCATCAAGAGTTCTTTAAAGTGGCCCTGCGACGATCCTCAGCATTGGCTGAATGAGCTTAAGGATTGCCCATTCATGAAAGGGCTGTTCATTGCAATAAGCGTCATCGCCGGCCTTTTCATCGGCGATCAACACTTCAACCACGGTCAATACACGGACGCCGTGCAGCGCATGGTTGCTCAGATGAGGCATTCTTTCGGAATATAAGGCCGCCTCAATTGAACGGAGTGCCAGTCGCTCTTAGTGCGATTTATATGCCGTGATGATTTGGGCGAATTCGTCGTCATCATCGACGGTCACTAAACCGATGACCATCCAGCCTGCGCACAAGCCGAGAACCATCAACGTCATCTTTAGCCACGGTCTCATAAAAGCTAATATGCTCCGAGAACCAGCTATTTTCCACCCCACCGGTCGTTTGGTGCTCTCCGTATTAGGCCCCAGTGGGCCATTGGATGTTCTGGCCCCATCAATTTCCATGGTCGCCATCTGTTCTTGATCTAGCTCAACGAGCGGAACAACGGCGGCATCCGGGGATTCACCGTGGGTGAACCGAGTTTCCTTGGCCTGATTTTGATTTGAGCGCTAAAGTGCGCACGCTCGCTCGAAACACCTTTGAGGGGAGAGTCATGAAGTCAATTTTCAGAATTGCTTTGGCCTTAGCTATTTTTGCCGGTTCCACCGCGACCTATGCGCAGACCTCAACCACACAGAAGGCCGCGACCGGCCAAAAGGGCGCCGCTAAAAACGCGAAACGAACTTCCATGCATGATGGCTGCCATAGCAGGGCGGCCCAAATGTCGGGAAAGCCTTGCCATTAACGTAAAGGAGGCCGCCTCAGTTGGTGGCCTCTTCCTCGTCCTGTTCGGCCAAAATCTCTTTGTCGAGTTCGAGTTTCTTAATCAGCCCGTTCGATTTCCTTGACGCCGATCTGTCCGTCACGAGCAAGCAGAAACTGGCATCCTTCGCCGAAAGCCCTGTTGTTAGTTCGCGTTCGCCAGCCATCAGCATAACCTTTCCTTGACCTACTGGCGCCGCTTGGAGAGGGGACGCGGACGATGGGCGCTGCGACGCAGCCCCATCCATTTCGCTCTCTTCCCCGGCCACGCCCGGCCTCAACCTCGTCGATCACAAGTCGCCCGGCGATCTCATCACGTAAAAAGAAACGGCCCCAGCGAGGCATCGGGCCGGGGCCGAGTTGCACTTTGGTCGTCCCAGCGCTCGTCCAGCGCCGGGCATGCGGCAACGGCAGTCGCCCTTCCCGTGTCCCAAATGAAATGGCCGCAGCATCCCGTGTGAATCAAAAGGGGGCCGCACCAAAATGCGGCCCCCGCTGAACAGCCACTCAAAATGCCCCTGCCTCTCAGCAGAGGGCTGTAGCTCTCGCCAATATTTAGACTTTTAACGGTGTTGCGGATTCCGGGCCATTACGGACCTGTTTTCAGGTGTCCTAATTCCCCCGCTGCGAGTGTCCTAACTAGAATAGGACAGCACCTCAATCGGGGTGCTGTCCCGTATTTAAGCCTCGTGTCCTGAGTTGGATTTCGGAGATTACTGAGCAAGAATTTCCAAAGAAACAGCCCCAGCACCCTTGGAGGGTAGTGCTGGGGCCGTTCTCATTGCTGTCGCCGAGCCGCCGCTGTCGGTAATCGGGCTAGCCCCTCTGGGCCTCAAAAAATTGTCCTTAATAAAACCGCTCTGCCCAGTGAGGCGAATGATCCAATCAAAGCGTGAGCCAGTCAATTAACTTGCGTAAATCAAAGGTAAAGAAGTCGTCCGGATGCTTAACGGGCCGGGCCGGGTGTCCTAATTTCCGGCTGCGAGTGTCCTATCTAGGACAGCACCTCAATTGGGTCCTGTCCGTATTTAAGCCTCGTGCCCTAAGTTGGATTTCGGAGTATCCTAATTCAGGATAAGCAACGGAAACCGCAACTCGGTCAATGTTCTCAGTGGGACAACCGAGACGGCCATCGGATGTTCTGGCTCCATCAATTTGCATGGGACACCATTCGTTCTTGATCTAAGTCAATGAGCAGAACAGAGGGGCATCCGGGGTTCTCCGTGGGTGAACGGAGTTCCAGCCAGCCTGTCCGCTGCTTTCGTCCCCCTTAGCATTCCACACGGAATACCCCGCCATCGCAGGGGTTGGAAGCTGAGGGAGGTCGAGCAAGCCATGGAAAGCGAAAGCACGCCTTCAAGGCCGGGTGAAGCCGCATGGGAAGCGTTGACATTCGATGAGCCGGTCAACGTCGCGCTTGCCATCTGGGCGGCGCTGTTGGTGGCCCACGTCATCGCGGCGTCGGTGTATTATTGGCGGGAGCAGCGCAGCCCGGAATGGTTGGCCGCACTTGCGGTTTTGGCATACTTGCCGATCTTGGTGCCGATCATCTGTCTTGGCCTTGTCTTCAAATATCTGATCCGGCCGCTGATCGGAAAAATAAGACTGTTTCGGCGAAGGTCCGATATCAAAGGCGTCGTTGAGTAAGGGCCGCCTCAGTCATGGCGTCCTATCTCCAGACAAATCGCTACAAAGGCGCTCGGGCTCGCCACTTCCGTAGAAACACGGCCCCAGTGCCGGGGGACACTGAGGCTACGGCAAGGTCCCGCGTTTACGCGAACAGAAGCCACGCTATGCTGGCAAGAAGCCCGATGAACGACATTGCCAAAACGCTGGCGAAGGCAATCTCCACACCGTCTATCCGCTCAGAATGCAATCGCATCAAACCGCCCTCCGGCGAAAAGGGATCGAAAATCTTTAACCGATTGCAGGTGTCCTGGTTCCTTGAAGCGAGTGTCCTAGCCAGGACAGCACCTCAACCCGGACACTTCCCGTTCGCCGCGAAGGCAAAGAAGCTAGATCACCACGCCGCAGCCGTGAGCCCGAACGTGGTTCACTGCGCGCCGCTCGTCTCCTCCAGGTCGGCGGCCTAAAGAAACGGCCCGCGAGGGAATGCCTACGGCGTCAGGCCGCGCTGAGCGCCCTCAGCCCATTTGGCCCTGTTGGCGATCACTGCGAGCCGCCTATTAATTCCGGCTCCGGTCCGGCGCATATGATCCGCTATCAGCCGATGATCCAGCCCAGCCTCATGCAACGCGACCAACAAGCGCTCCTCGATCTCAGTCCAACTCTTGAATCTGTTCGCACGCATTCGACAAGGCCCGCCTTGGAGCTCAAACAAACGGCCCCAGCACTCGGGCAAGGAGGCTGAGGCCGAGGGGCGCCCGTGGGGTAGGGAAAGATTCTGGACACCCCCGCGTGAGCTAGAACCTCGATGGCACGGAAGGGCATTTGCATATGTGAATGAGTGCCCTGATTTCCCCAGGCAAGTGTCCTAACTAGAACAGCACCTCAACCCGGACATTGCCCGTTCGCCGCGCAGGCGGACGCTATTGCGGCTCCCCAACCGAGGAGCGCGCCGGCGGATTTGGTTCGCTGAACCAGTACCAGGATGCGAGGGCATGGACGCCGACGCCGATCAGGAAGATGCCGGCGTAGAGTTCGACCGCATGATTCATCGCCAGCAGGCGGGCATGCGGCGCGGCACCCTGGCCCTGGTAGACCCAGCACCAGTGCCCCACGGCGACGATGCCAACGCCGAGCGCGGCGGCGGCTCGGCCGAATGCATTCATCCTCACGCGATGGTCTCCCAACTCGCCCGGCCCGGCAAAAATACCGGGCGAAGCTGACGCGGACCTGACGTGGGACATGGAACGTAGCCCGGATGGAGCGCAGCGAAATCCGGGATAGTCCCCGAACGGCACGGGCCCCGGATTGCGCTTCGCTCCATCCGGGCTACGGCTCTTCTCCTTCCCCCTGAAAGGGGGAAGGTCGGGATGGGGGTCAGCCACAGGCGACGCTGCAAGCGGAGAAAGCAGATCCCCACCCGCTTTGCTCTGGCGAGCAAAGCGACCTCCCCTTTTCAAGGGGAGGTGAGAATGCGTGGCCCGGATGGAGCGCAGCGAAATCCGGGATTATCCGCGAACGGCACGGGCCCCGGATTGCGCTTCGCTGCATCCGGGCTACGGCTCTTCTCCTTCCCCCTGAAAGGGGGAAGGTCGGGATGGGGGTCGGCCGCAAGCGACGCTGCAAGCGGAGAAAGCAGATCCCCACCCGCTTTGCTCTGGCGAGCAAAGCGACCTCCCCTTTTCAAGGGGAGGTGAGAATGCGTGGCCCGGATGGAGCGCAGCGAAATCCAGGATTATCCCCGAACGGCACGGGCCCCGGATTGCGCTTCGCTCCATCCGGGCTACGTAGCCACGAAATCAGAAGCCCACCCGCCTCAGCCGTTCCTGAACGCGTAGGCGTAGCCGTTGAGCGCCGGCGCGCCGCCGAGATGGGCGTAGAGCACCTTCGATCCGGCCGGGAAATAGCCCTTCTGCACCAGGTCGATCATGCCCTGCATCGACTTCCCCTCATAGACGGGGTCGGTGATCATGCCTTCGAGCCGCGCGCTGAGGCGGATCGCCTCCTTGGTCTCCTCCGACGGCACGCCGTAGGCCGGATAGGCATAGTCCTCGATCAGCACGACATCGTCCTCGACGATGTCGCGGCCGAGCTCGACGAGCTTTGCGGTGTTCTGCGCGATCGACAGCACCTGCGCCTTGGTCTGCGCGGGCGTGAACGAGCCGTCGATGCCGATCACGTTGCGCGCGCGCCCGTCGGCGGCGAAGCCGACCAGCATGCCGGCATGTGTCGAGCCGGTCACCGTGCAGACGACAATGTAGTCGAACTTGACGCCGAGCTGGCGCTCCTGCGCGCGCACCTCTTCGGCGAAGCCGACATAGCCGAGCCCGCCATATTTGTGCACGGAAGCGCCGGCCGGAATCGCGTAGGGCTTGCCGCCCGCCGCCTTCACTTCCTCGATCGCCTGCTCCCAGCTCTTGCGGATGCCGATGTCGAAGCCTTCGTCGACCAGCCGCACATCGGCGCCCATGACGCGCGAGAGCAGGATGTTGCCGACGCGATCATAGACCGCGTCCTCATGCGGCACCCAGCTTTCCTGCACCAGCCGGCACTTCATGCCGATCTTGGCCGCGACGGCCGCGACCATGCGGGTGTGGTTCGACTGCACGCCGCCGATCGAGACCAGCGTGTCGGCGTTGGAGGCGATCGCGTCGGGGATGATGTATTCGAGCTTGCGCAGCTTGTTGCCGCCGAAGGCCAGCCCGGAATTGCAATCCTCGCGCTTGGCATAGAGCTCGACCTTGCCGCCGAGATGCTTTGACAGCCGATCGAGCTTCTCGATGGCGGTCGGCCCGAATGTGAGCGGATAGCGCGCGAACTTCTCCAGCATGCTGGCATCCTCTTTGGTGGTCTGGAACGGCGGCCACAGCTATCACCCCTGGCGCGAAAGGTGCTCTCTAACTCGGCTTGAGGAGTTACCGGAAATTGCTGGATTTGCCACGTATGATATGTTTTCTCTCACAAAACTGCTCAATCGCGAGAGATTCTTCCATGTCCGCCCGACTCGACCGCATCGACCTCAAGATGTTGAGATTGCTGCAGAAGAACGGCCGGCTCAGCAATGCCGAGCTGGCCGAGCAGGTCGGCGTCAGCCCCGCGACTTGCCATCGCCGGACGCAGGCGCTGTTCGACGAGGGGTATCTCAGCGGCGTCCGCGCCATGGTGGCGCCGCGCAAGCTCGGCAAAGGCACGCTGGTCATGGTCGGCGTCGTGCTCGACCGCTCGACGCCGGAAAGCTTTGCGAGCTTCGAGCAGGCGGTGGCGAAACTCAAATGCGTGCTCGACTGCCACCTCGTCGCCGGCGATTTCGACTACTTCCTCAAGATCCGCGCCGGCGACGTCGACGACTTCAAGCGCATCCATGGCGATCAGCTGATCGCACTGCCCGGCGTGCGGCAGACCCGCACCTTCTTCGTCATGAAGGAGGTGGTGGACAATGCGGCGCTGGAGTTTTGAACCTGACGTGATCCCGGCGCGGGCGAGCGCCGTGAGCCGCCAGGTCGGCGGGCCTGCCCGAGAGAAGTAATCCCTTCATCCGACTTGATGGCCGGCGCAAACCGGCGCAGTCTGTCACGGAATCCCCGCGGGGTGCGGGATCGCGCGCGCGGACGCGCGGGGGCATTGATCCGCGGATGACAATCATGAGCGCCACGGCGATTCGACTGGTCATTCCGTTGCTGGCACTTGCCGCCGGCGGCACGGCGGCGCTCGTCTTCGGCATCCGCCAAACCCAGCAAATCCTGGGCGGGAACACGCCTTTGACGGCGACGGCACCATCCGCACCGGCCGCTCCCGCGCGAAACCAAGACGCGCGAAACCAGGACAAGACTGCGCTGGCAAAGGCGCAAAGCGAGACCGCTGCCTTGGCCGAAACGCTGGCGGGACCGCCGCCAGCACCAGGCGGCGACGCGGTGCCGGAGTTCGACGTCGTCAACATCGAGCCGACCGGCGAGACCGTTGTCGCCGGTCGGGCGCTACCGGGCACGACGGTGGAACTGTTGCGCAATGGCGAGGTGCACGATCGCGCCGTGGCGGACAAGTCCGGCCAGTTCGTCATGGTCCCGCGCCCGCTTCCGCCGGGAAACTATGACCTGACCCTGCGCATGACGCGCGACGGCAAGCAGGTGACCTCCAAGCAAAGCGTTGCGGTGGCGCTCGAGGCTGCGACAAGGGAGCGGCCGATGGTGGCGCTGATGGCGCCGGACAAACCGGTCCGCGTGCTGTCGCAACCTGCGGCCACGGCGCCGGCGGCCGGGAAAGTGGCCATCGAGGCCGTCGAGACCGAACCGGACGGCAAGCTCCATGTGAGCGGTCAGGCAGCTCCCGGCGCGACCGTCAGGCTCTATCTCAACGGCAGTTTGATCACGTCCGCGACAGCCGACGAGAAGGGGCACCTCTCGGTCACGATCAACAAGGGCGTGACCGCCGGCAATTATCAGGTGCGGCTTGACGACGTCGACCCCACCTCCGGCAAGGTCCGCGCACGTGCCGAGGTGCCGTTCAACGTTCCGGACACGATGACGACCGCATCGATCCCGGCATCGCCAACCTCGTCCGGCCGTGCGGATATGGCCAAACCGCAGCTCGCTGCGGCGGCAACCGCCACCGCATCTGATGTGAAGTCCCCCTCCGCCGTGATCGTGCCGAAGATCACGACGACCACCGTCGCCCGCGGCGACAGCCTGTGGCGGATCAGCCAGCGTGCATTCGGCGCCGGACAGCGCTACGCCGTGATCTATCGGGCTAACTCGCAGCAGATCCGCAATCCCAATTTGATCTATCCCGGACAGGTCTTCGTCGTGCCGGCAAGGTGAGACCGGCCTTCCGCCAACGGTCACTTGCAACGGTCACTTGCCGGGGGATTTCAGGAACGCCACGATCCTGGCGCGATCCTCCGCCGAGCGCACGCCGGTATACGGCTTCATGCCGTTACCCGACACCACGGCCTCGGGATCCTCGATGAAGCGCAGCAGCGTGCTCTCATCCCAGACGATGTCGGATGATTTCATCGCCTCCGAATAAGGAAAGCTCGCAACCGATCCGGCCTTGCGGCCGACGACATTGTGCAGGTTCGGGCCGGCGCGGTTGTCGCCGTCCTTGACCGTGTGGCAGGTGCGGCAGGAATTGTTGAACGCCTGCTCGCCCGACACGCCGGCATCCTGACCATGGGACGGCGACAGCGCCACCGACATCAACCCGCAAACGACGACGATGAATCCCGGCCGCATCGATCACTCCGTCGGCAATTGCGCCAGGCAAACAGGCGCGCGCAGCACCACGTCTCGGGTGCCATGCGGTCAACGCAGAGGCCGCGTGAAAGGTCCGCTCGCGGCAGGCCCCACATCTGGCGCAGGCGCGCGCACCGCACTAGATGTGCTGCCATGCAACACCCCGCCCTGCAGGATTTCATCGCCGGCCACCAGCGCTTGTTTGTCCTGACCGGGGCCGGCTGCAGCACCAATTCCGGCATTCCCGATTACCGCGACAGCGACGGCAACTGGAAGCGGACGCGCCCGGTCACCATCCAGGCATTCTTGGGCGAGGCGGCGACGCGGCAGCGCTATTGGGCGCGCAGCATGGTGGGCTGGCGGCGGTTCGGCTGCGCCGCGCCGAATGGCGCGCATCGCGCGCTGGCCAAGCTCGAACAGCAAGGGCGCTGCGAGCTGCTGCTGACCCAGAATGTCGACCGCCTGCACCAGGCCGCCGGCAGCCAGCGCGTGATCGACCTGCACGGCCGATTGGACGTGGTGCGCTGCCTCGGCTGCGGCGCGACGATACCGCGCGAACAATTTCAGGACGAGCTCGCGCGGCTGAACCACGCCTGGCTCACGCTCGATGCTGCCGACGCACCCGACGGCGACGCCGATCTCGAGCAGGATTTTTCGTCGTTCGTGGTGCCGGCCTGCGAGGCCTGCGGCGGCGTGCTGAAGCCCGATGTGGTGTTCTTCGGCGAGAACGTATCGCGCGATACGGTCGCGTCGGCGCAGGCCCATCTTGAGCAGGCCGACGCCGTGCTGGTGGTCGGCTCCTCGCTGATGGTCTATTCCGGCTTTCGCTTCGTCCGGATGGCGGAGCAGCGCGGCCTGCCGATTGCCGCCGTCAATCTCGGCCGCACCCGCGCCGACGAGCTGCTCACCCTCAAGATCGAGGATAGTTGCGAGACGGCGCTGTCCTTTTTGCTGTAGGTCGCTGCTCTCTCCACGTCATTGCGAGGAGCGATAGCGACGAAGCAATCCATCGAGCCGCCTATGCGGAAAAATGGATTGCTTCGCTTCGCTCGCAATGACGATGGGCCAGGTTATCGCACTACGCGCGATGCCGTTGCGCCTTGGCCATCGGCAGATTGGCGTTCCAGTGCGTCCAGCTGACGCTGGCGAGGCTGCCGAGGTCGGTCGCGAGCGGACGACGGGTGCGGCGCTCGTACTCGGCGATGCAGCGGCCCGACTCGCCGATCTTGCGCTGCAACTCGTCGATCGTCATCTGCGTCGCGCGGCCGCAATTGGCCTTGCCGAGCTGATCGGCCTCGATCGCCTTCAAGGCCGCACGCAGCTTCTTGAGCTGCGCGCGCTGCCAGGCAATGTGACTATCGCTGTCTGCCGTCATGTGGCCGCCACCATCTTTGATCGTTGCACGCCATTGGGAACCTCGATGTCGACCTCGAGCATCGAGACAAACTTGCCGCGGTCCATCCGGACCACGACCTTGTCGGGGTCGACGTCGATATGCTTGGAAACCACGCTCAGGATTTCCGAGCGAAGTGTCTCCAGGAGATCGGGCGCGCCGGTCCGGCCACGCTCATGCGAAAGCAGGATCTGCAACCGCTCCCGCGCGACGGGCGCCGATGCGGCGCGGCCGCCGAACAGCCGCATTACGTTCATCATGCCGCCCTCCGTCGCAGTAGCCGATCCATCAGCCCCTTGCGTTGAACCGGCACGGTCATCTCCACCGCCTCGCCCATCAGGCGGCGTACCGCGTCGGTATAGGCCCGCGCCGGCGCGCTGCTTGCTGCGTTCAGCGTGACCGGGCAACCGACATTGGAGGCGCGCAGCACGTCCTGGCTTTCCGGGACGATGCCGAGCAAGGGGGTCGCAAGGATTTCCAGGATATCGTCGATCGAGAGCATCTCGCCGCGCGCCGCGCGGCCGGCATCATAGCGGGTGACCAGAAGATGCTTCTCGACGCGCTCGCCGCGCTCGGCGCGGACCGTCTTGGAATCGAGCATGCCGATGATGCGGTCGGAGTCGCGAACCGACGACACTTCCGGATTGGTGACGATGACGGCTTCGTCGGCGTAGCGCATCGCGAGCGTCGCGCCGCGCTCGATGCCGGCCGGGCTGTCGCACAGGATCCAGTCGAACTTGGTCTTGAGGTCGGCGATCACGCGCTTGACGCCCTCTTCGCTCAGCGCGTCCTTGTCGCGGGTCTGCGACGCCGGCAGCAGCCAGAGGTTCTCCAGCCGCTTGTCGCGGATCAGCGCCTGCGGCAGCTTGGCGACGCCCTGCACCACGTTGATGAGGTCGAACACCACCCGACGCTCCGCGCCCATCACCAGATCGAGATTGCGCAGGCCGACGTCGAAATCGATGACGACGACGTTCTGACCCATTTGCGCGAGCGCCGCGCCGAGCGCGGCGGTTGAGGTCGTTTTGCCGACCCCGCCCTTCCCAGACGTCACGACCAATACCTTGGCCATTCTCTCTCTCCTTGTGGTCGGTCAGTTCAATGGTGTGATGCGCAGCATTTCGCCCTCGAGCCACGCCTGGGCGGGCCGGTTGCGCAAGCTGTCGGCGATTTCGTCCGCAGTCTGGTAGTAGCCGTCGATCGCGAGCAGCTCAGCCTCGATCCTCTGGCAGAAGATGCGAGCCGCCGAATTGCCGTTGATGCCGGCCATCGCGCGGCCGCGCAGCGTGCCGTAGACATGGATCGAGCCGCCGGCGACGATCTCGGCGCCGGAGCCGACCGAGCCGAGCACGGTGACGTCGCCCTCGGCAAACACGATCGACTGGCCGGAACGGACCGGGCTCTCCAGCAGCAGCGACGGCAACTTGGTCTTGTCCTTGTCCTTGTTTTTTTCCTGCACCTGCGGCTTCTGCGGCTCGACATGGGTGATCGCGCAGGCCCGGCCGCCGGTCAGAAGCGGCGGCATGTTGGCGCCGAGCTTCGCTTCGTCGACGCCCTCGATGCCGAGGATGCGGATGTTACGCTCAGCGAGGCTGCCGATCAGATGCGCGATCGCGGTCTGGCTGAGATCGACCGCCGAAAGGTCGAGCACGATGGGCTTGCCGGTGAAGAAGCCCGGCGACTTCGCCAGCGTCGCGTCGATCTCGGCCAGCCAGGACACGACAGGCACGACCGGCGAGAAAACGAACGCAACGTAGGAACGGCCGCGCATGCGGACCTGCTGACGTGCGACCTGTTGAGTTGCGTCCATCGCCCCTGACTCAGTTGTCTTGTCGAATGGTTAACAATCGGACCGCATGGTTAATCAAAGGTTAACGCGGTCAGGGTTTTCACCGATTTGGACAGCACTCGCCCCAGGACCTCGAAGCGCGCTTCGGCGTTTGAACATGGAATTGGGGGAGATACGGCCGCGTTTTTGAGCTGGATCAATTTTCTTCGCGCCAGACGGGGCTATCATTCCGGCAAGCGTTTACAGACCACGTCATGACCCACTCCAGCTGGATTGAGATCCTGCGGTGCCCGAAATGCCGACGCACGGGCCACGCTGAGCTGTCCGAGGTCGCCCCGCTTCGCAACCGAATTGTCCGGGTCTCGGAGGATTTCGAAGTTCGCCCCGACGAGCGCGGCGACGATTTCCAGTGCCGAGCTTGCAAGCTGCCAGCCCTGCCATGACAGATGCCTTGGCGCGCAGCTGCCCGTCACGTCGAAAAACGTCATCGAATCAAATAATTGCAGCTATTCCGCCTTGATATTCGCCGATTTGACGATCGGCCACCACTTCTCGACCTCGGCAGCCTGATGGCTGCGCAGCGCGTCGGGGCCCTGTCGGTCGGGCGGCGGGATCTCCTGGCCGAGCTCGGCGAAGCGTTGCCGGACGGCAGGCTCGGCAAGCGCCGATATCACCGCATTCGACAGGATCGACACGACGTCAGCGGGCGTGCCTTTCGGCGCCCAGATGCCGTGCCAATAGGCGATATAGAGACCCCGCAATCCGGCTTCATCGACCGTCGGAATCTCCGCTGCCGATGCAAGCCGCGACGATTGGGTCACCGCAAAAGCCTTCACGGTCCCGCTCTTCACCTGCGGCAGCGAGTTCGAGGCCTGATCGAACATGATGTCGATATGTCCGGCCATCAGATCGTTCAGCGCCGGTCCAGCGCCGCGATACGGCACGAAGGAGAAGTTCGCGCCGGTCAATTGCTGGAAGAACACGCCGGCCACATGCGCGCCGGATCCCGGGCCCGCGGTGCCCGCCGTCGCCTTGCCGCCATTGGCCTTGAGCCAGCCGATCAGCTCCTTCAGGTCCTTCGCCGGCAGATCGGGCCGGCCGATGATGAGCTGCGGCCCGCTTGCGATCAGCGCAATCGGCGCGAATTCGCGCACGTCATACTGCAGCTGGTAGATCGCGCCGTTCAGGCAATGCGTGCCCCAATGCCCGATCGTGATCGTGGTGCCGTCCGGTGTCGCACGCGCGGCGCGCAGGCCTGCAACGGTGCCGGAGGCGCCGGTGACATTCTCGATGATGACGGGATGGCCGAGCGTGCCGCGCATATATTCGGCGAGGATCCGCGCCAGCACATCGGTCGGCCCGCCCGCGGCGAACGGCACGATCATGGTGACCGGGCGCGCGAGGGTCTCCGCGCCGACACCGATCGACGCCAGCGGCAGCGTCGCCGCGCCGAGTGCGAGCTGCAGGAATGGCCGGCGAGACATGTTGGGCATCTGCGTTCCCCCTCATTTGTCATAGAGCCGGCATCGTCGGGCGGTCCAGCCTGAAGACGCGACGTCCGCCATTCGCTCGCTAGAAGCTCCAGCCCTTCGACGTGGCCCAGTCCAGCATGAATTGCTCGGTCTCGCGCCCGGCATCGGCGAGCCATGCGGTGAAGTCGGCGATGGCCCCGGCGCTTTCATTGTCGGCGAGATAGAACGAGCGGTATTCGCGCTTGCGCAGGCCGAGGTCGCCGAACGGCAGGCAGAGCTGGCCGGCCATCAGCTCGTCGATCACGAGAAACAGCGGAAACAGCCCGATGCCGATGCGCTCGATTGTCGCCTGCAGCGCGAAGAACATCTGCTCGAACCGCAGCGTCTCCTGATCCGCGCTCATCTCGCCGCCGGCCTGCGCGAGCCAGCGCGGCCAGTCATAGGGCTCGGTCAGATAGGTGATGAGGGTGTGATGCCGCAGATCATCGGGGGTGGCGAGCCGCCCGCGGCTCAAGAGATCGACATGGCAGACCGGTGCGATCAGCTCGGTCATGAAGTGCTGCGACATCCAGCCGACCGGCTCGCCGACATTGCCGCGGATCGCGACGTCGAACGAACGGTCGTTGACATTGAGCGGTCCGATCGAGGTCAATAGCCGCAATTCGACATCGGCGCGCATCCGCTGGAACGACGCGATACGGCGGATCAGCCAGCGCATCGCGAAGGTCGGCGGCGCGCTGACGCGCAGCACAGACGGCGAGCCGTACGCCTTCATGTCCATCGAGGCGAGCGCCAGCCGATCGAGGATGGCCGTGACCTCGCGGTAGTAGATCTGCCCGGCGGCGGTCAGCGTCAGTTGCGAGGGCGCGCGGCGAAACAGCTTGACGCCGAACCAGTCCTCGAGAAGCGCGACCTGGCGGCTGACGGCCCCGTGGGTGACGAGCAGCTCTTCGGCGGCCTTGGTGAAGCTGACGTGCCGCGCGGCCGCCTCGAATGTTCGCACCGCGTTGAGCGGTGGCAACTTTCTCATGGTCGTGTCGCGTCTCCGGATGCATCAGGAAGATAGCGTGGCGGCGTCCGGATTGTCGAGGGCGCGGACGAATTGGGCGCGGTCGAGGTCGCCTTCCCAGCGCGCCACCACCACGGTCGCCACCGCGGTGCCGATGAAGTTGGTCAGCGCACGCGCCTCCGACATGAAGCGATCGATGCCGAGCAGCAGTGCGATGCTTGCGACGGGAACATGACCGATCGAGCCCAGCGTCGCGGCCAGCACGATGAAGCCGCTGCCCGGCACGGCAGCCGCGCCCTTCGACGTCAAGAGGCAGACCACCACGAGGCCGATCTGCTGGACCAGCGACATCGGCGTGTCGGTGGCCTGGGCGAGAAACACGGCGGCCATGGTCAGATAGATGCAGGTGCCGTCGAGATTGAAGGTGTAGCCGGTCGGGATCACGAGGCCGACGGTCGATTCCGCGCAGCCGGCGGCCTTCATCTTGTCGATGAAGCGCGGCATCACCGATTCCGAGCCGGACAGGCCGAGCACCAGCAGCAGCTCCTCGCGGAGATAGCGGATCAGCTTGAAGATGCTGAAGCCGGCAAGGAGCGACACGATGCCGAGCCCGACGATCACGAACAGCACGCAGGTGAGATAGAACACCAGCATGAAGTGCGACAGCGCGACGATCGAGCCGACGCCGTATTTGCCGATGGTGAAGGCCATGGCGCCGAATGCGCCGATCGGCGCGATCCGCATGATCATGCCGATCAGGATGAAGAGGATATTCGACAGCCTCTCGATCGCCACCAGCACCGGCTTGCCGCCCTCGCCATGGCGTTGCAGGGCGATGCCGAACAGCACGGCGAAGAACAGCACCTGCAGCGTGTCGCCGCTGGTGAACGCGCCGCCCACGGTCGACGGAATGACGTTCATCAGGAAGCCGACGACGGACTGGTCGTGCGACTGCGTCACGTAGGAGGCGACCAGGCGGGAATCCAGCGTATCGGGCGAGACATGCATGCCGACGCCGGGGCGCGCCAGGTTGATGACAACAAGGCCGAGGATCAGCGCCGCGGTGGTTGCGATCTCGAAGTAAACAAGGGTTTTGACGCCGATCCGTCCGGCCTTGCGCATGTCGCCGAGGCTCGCAATGCCGTGCACCACGGTGAGAAAGACGATCGGCGCGATCGCCATCTTGATCATCTTGATCAGGGCGTCGCCGAGCGGCTTCAGCGCCGCGCCGACATCGGGCCACAGATAACCGACCAGCACGCCGAGCGCGATGCCGATCAGCACCTGGACATAAAGACGCGCATGCCAGGGCGCAGCGACGGCGTCAAGACGGGCGGCGCCGTCATTGGTGATCGTGGACATGGGCGTCGATCCTCTGATGTCTTTGGTGTTGGCCGCGCAGCAGGCATCGTCGGCAGACGCATCGCTGCAGCAGCGGCGGAACGTTGGCGGGCGATTGGCCGAAGCGCAAACGAGTTAAGCTCAGGCAGCGTGACCTCAGCTCACAGGCCGACCGCCGTCTCGATCGGCAATGGCGGCACGAGGCGCGAATGAGCCCACCCCGCGTGAGCCCACCTCACGCTCCGTCAGCATTACTCGTTTGCGGGCGCCGCCGGCTTTGGCCGACAAAAGCCGAGAAGCCGGTCGTCAACCGGCGCAAGCTGTGAGGAACGACAATGAGCAGACTTTCGGTGGCGGTGATCGGCGCCGGCATGGGCGGGCTTGCCTCCGCCGCGGCGCTGACCCGCGCAGGGATTGATGTGACGGTGTACGAGCAGGCCCAGCGCTTCACGCGGCTTGGCGCCGGCATCCAGATCGGCTGCAACGCCATGAAGGTGATGCGGGCGTGGGAACTCGAGCCGGTGCTGCGCCGCGAGGCGTTCTATCCGCGGTCCTGGAACAACAAGGAGCACGACACCGGCGAGGTGCGCTTCGACATGGTGTTCGGCCCGGCCGCCGAGGAGCGCTATGGCGCACCTTATCTGCTCGGGCATCGCGGCGATCTGCATGCGGCGCTCGCCAGCGCCGTGCCGGAGAAGCTGGTTCGTCTCGACCACAAGCTGACCGCGATCGAACAGCGCGCGGACCGCGCGGTGGCGCTGACCTTCGCCAACGGTCACAGCACGACGGTCGATGCCGTGGTGGCGGCGGATGGCGTGCATTCCCTGGTCAAGGAACGGCTGTTCGGCCGTGATGAACCGAACTTCACCGGCCGCATCGCCTATCGCACGGTGTTCCCGGCATCGCTGCTCAACGGTTATCCGATCGACGACTGCACCAAATGGTGGGGACCCGATCGCCACATCGTCATCTACTACGTCAAGCCTGATCGTAGCGAAGTCTACTTCGTGACCAGCCAGCCGGAGCCCGGATTTACCGTGGAATCCTGGTCGGCCACCGGTGACATCAACGAATTGCGCAAGGCGTTCGAAGGCTTCCATCCGCAGGTCCGCAAGGTGCTGGAGGCCTGTCCCTCGGTGCACAAATGGGCGCTGGTCGACCGCGATCCGCTGCCGCGCTGGAGCGACGGCAATATCACCTTGCTCGGCGACGCCTGTCACCCGATGACGCCTTACATGGCGCAGGGCGCGGCGATGGCGATCGAGGACGCCGCGGTGCTGTCGCGCTGCCTTAAGGGCGTCGATCGCGACGGCGTTTCCGACGCCTTCCGTCGCTTCGAGGCGACGCGCAAGCCCCGAACCTCGCGCGTGCAGGCGAGCTCGCGCACCAACACCTGGCTCAAGAACCCGACCGATCCGGACTGGGTCTACGGCTACGACGCCTGGACCGCGCCGCTCGCCGAGCCGGCGCTGGCGTGACCACACTTCAAGAGGAGAATACGATGACCGACGCAAATCCCCGCGGCGAGAAGTTCGAGCGCGGGCTGCAAACCCGCCGCACCGTGCTCGGCGACGCCTATGTCGAGCGATCGCTGAAGGCGGCCGACGATTTCAACTGGCCGATCCAGAAGCTCGCGACCGAATATTGCTGGGACGAGATCTGGAATCGCCCCGATCTCGACAAGCGCAGCCGCAGCCTGCTCAACCTCGGCATGATCGCGGCGCTCAACCGGCCGCATGAGCTCAAGGTGCATATCCGCGGCGCGCTCAACAACGGACTGAGCAAGGCCGAGTTGCGCGAGGTGTTCCTGCAGATCGCGGTCTATTGCGGCATGCCCGCCGGGCTCGACAGCTTCCGCATCGCCAAGGACGTGTTCGCGGAGATGGGCCTTGTCGACTGAACCGGCCCCGATCGAGATCGCCGCATGGCAGGGCTTTGTCCGGCACAATGTGCCGGGCAAGGCCGGGCGACTCAGCGTCCGCAGCGGCGGCCCCGAGCGCGGGACGCCGGTACTGCTCTGCCATTCGATCCTGACCAGCAGCGCGATCTGGCATCGGCAGGCACTCGCGCTCGCTGCCCGCGGCCATCGCATGCTCGCACTCGACAGCAGGGGTCACGGACAATCGGAGGCACCGCGCGGTCCCTACGCCATGGACGATCTGGTGGCGGATGCGATCGCAGTGCTCGATCACTTCGGTATCGCGCAGGCGCACGTGATCGGCGTCTCCCAGGGCGGCATGACGGCGTTCGGTCTCGGCGTGCGCCATCCCGACCGCCTCCTCAGCCTCTGTGTGATCGCTGCACGCGCCGATGCACCGCCACCATTCGCCGCCGCATGGGACGATCGGATCGCGCTGGTGCAAGCGCAAGGCATCGCGGCGCTGGCGGCGCCGACCGCCGAGCGCTGGTTCGGACCCGCCTTTCTCGCGGCACATCCGGCCATCGCCGCGACGCTGCTCGACTGCATCAACCAGACCGATCCCGAAGGCTTCATCGGCTGCGCGCGCGCAATCCAGTCCCTCGCCTATCTCGACGGCGTCAAGCAGCTGCAGGTTCCGCTGACAATGATCGTGGGCGCAAACGACCAGCTGCTGGTGCAGCCGATGACGGAGCTTGCAACGATGCTGGGTTGCCGGCTCGTGATCATTCCCGGCGCCGGGCATCTGCCTCAGGTCGATCACCCGGACGCGGTCGACGCCGCAATCAAACTCCACCTGCGCGAGATTGGGCCAGTGGCGTGAGGCGTGTCATCCGACCGCGAACGCCGCTCCAATAATTATCGGCGGTGTAAGGTGCTTCACATGCAACTCACAAGCGATGAGGTTGAATCGCGCGGACTACTTGTGCAGGAGGAGAACTCTATGTCCACGTATGTGACAGGCTTCACAAGAGACGCCAAATCCCAGAACGTCGTCGAGTTCGCGTCTGACCTGGCCCCGGACACCTGGATATCGATACCGCGGGGCCTGATCGAGAATATCAAGGAATTGCCCGGCAAGGCGGCACAAGGCGCTTACGTCAGGGTGGGCATCAAGCTCGCGGAGCCGGCCTCGCCTGAGGGAAAAGTCTTTGCAGCGCTGACCGACGGGCTCAACACCGCAATTGTCTCGCTTTCGCGGAAGGTCGCCCCCGCCCTGGACAGCACCGGCAAGGCAACGCACGCGAGCGACTCATGCATCCGTTGTCTCGAGGCCTGCAAGCTGATCGTCCTTCCTCCGGACGACCCATTTGCTCAGATTACTTGCATGTTGGGGTGCGCGGCTTGCCCATGAGCTCCTGAAAGAGAGGCTGGGCTAGCCGATCGGCATCTGCGCGGGTTCAACCAATCGACATGGCGCTTGCCGTCCGCCGCAAGGCACCACTTGGCGGCGGCGAACGGCACGAGCTTGCGTCGGACGCAACCGGGCATCGATGTATTTGCTCTACGCCCGAGGAAGACCCGCGACTTCGTCGCGGGCCTCCCGGGAAGGACTGTGCCGATCAGTGGACCGAACGGTCGGTGCGGGCAGCGGCCCGCGCGGTCGTCATCTTGTTGCGGGGCGTCAGAACGCTGAGTTGATGCGGCGTCGCCGACGTCGTCGCCACGGGCGCCTGTTCGCGGGCGTTGGCGGCGCCAATGACGCCGGCCTGCACCGCCGAGATCGGCAGGCCCGCGGCCTCGTAGGTCGGAAGCTCCGCGGCGGACACGGCGGTTGCGCTCGCGATCGCGAGAGCGGCGGCAATGGTGGAGAGGGAAATCTTGATCACGGAAGGCTCCTCAATGGCACGTGAGAAGCAGAGTTAGTCAGCTATTATTGCAATGCAATATCATTATTGCGGCACCGCACAAATAATTGATTGCCGGCGCGACCCAGCAGCCGTCGTGAACCGCTGCTCGTTAGCTTCGGATGTCAGGGATTGCCGCACGCTTCCTTGACCGTCCGAGAGAGATCTCGGCGCATCCGGGCTTGTCCCGGGCATGACGGCGCGGAAGAATCGGTTCATTCCAAATGCGATTGCCCTGCTATCGACCCGATGCGTCGTTCGACCTTCCGAACCGATGATGATGCAGGTCCACGTCGGGGTACTCAACAATGATGATCCGCCCTCCTAGAATAGCGGCTTGCCGTCCGCCTCCCCATGGTGCGATGACACCATCCTGATGCGTAGAGTTCGGCGCAGTCGTCGGAATGTTCGCCTCATCCGGAGACACCAATGCCGCGGTATTTTTTTCATATCCACGGCGGCCATTCAGTGCTCGATGATGTCGGCTTGGATCTTCCCGACATTTTCGCCGCACGGACGACGGCGATTGAACTGAGCGGCGAGATACTCAAGCACGACGTGACGGAGCCATTCTTGCGTCATCTTCGCTGGCATGTCGAAATCAGCGACAGCCCCGAGCCGGGCGGCCAGTCACTGTTCGTCCTTCGGTTTTCCATTGCGGCATGAATAGCAGCGAACGCAGCGCTCGCCTGGGGCGCCTCGTGGCCATTTTAAAACTTCGCGATCGAGCGCAGCGTGCAAGCTTGATGTCCGGGAGGAGTACTCAGAACGCACCGGAGACACGCTGAGCGAAAGCTGCAATTCCAGTCCATTGTGGCCGGACCAGCCGCCGGCTTGCCTTGGCTCGCAGAAACCAATCACCACTACATCATGGAGAAGAAGCTTTCTGCCGATCCGCTTTCAAACATCACCGCCTGGTGTCTCGAATTTGTTTTCGCGCCTAGACCTGACCTCGGAGGTCCCGCATGACAGCAAGACACATCTGGTACGTCTCCTTCGTTGATCAACGCGATGCTCCGCCCGACAGGCACGCACGAAGGACTGCGACATTCGTATCCGAACAGGATGCGAAGCAGTTCACAATGAAACTGGCGGAGGACCGGCGCATCGAGAGACTCTCGGCTGGAACGATCAACCCGTACCGGCCAAAACGGGTTATCGGATCCAGGGAAATTGGCCAGTGGCTTGGCAAGACTTAGCCCACCATGGTGATCCGCAGTTGAGCTTGCCCCCACCGTGGAACGACGATCCACCTCTTAAAACGGCCGCGCCTGGAGAGTAGTTGCGAATGCGAATGATGAAACCAAGCTACTCCGTTCTTGCTGACCCACAAGGGATGACGCAAACCGTATTCCGATGTTTGGCCTGGGGATTAATCCTGGGCCTCTTCATCGTCACCGATACACCGCTGGCATTCCGTCCGCACACATTGGTATCGGCGAACATTGATCGTTTTGCAGCTCTGTTCATTATCGGGGTCGCCTTTTCGCTCGCCTATCCGAAGCGCGTGCTGCCAATACTGCTCGTCCTGCTAGTTATAGTCGTCGGCTTCGAACTCATCCAAAGACTGCTCCCCGACAGACATGGATACGTGAGGGACATGCTCGTTAAAGGCGCCGGCTGCTGTGCAGGCGTTTTCATCGCAACTGCCTTGAGACGCTCGTTCTCTGCAATCTCCAGGCGTACAGGCAGCCCGTTGATCTAGCGGGAATGGTCATCTCGCGCGAAGCTCGATGAAAAAATGCCGGTTCGTCGCCGCTATTCGGATGGAACGCCGGTCGGCCCGGAATATGAGACGGCCAGCGTAGCAAGGACGGTCCTGTTGCTGATCTCGAGCTTGCGGAAGATGTGGTGCAGATGGACCTTGATGGTACCGTCGGCCACCTTCAGACGGCGGCCAATCTCCTTGTTCGATAGGCCCTCCGACACCAAACGCATGATCTGACGCTCGCGGTCCGTCAGCACCGCAAGATATTTCTCCGGAATCGTCGTTTGCGCATAAGGGATGGCTTCTTCGTACGAGGGCGGAGGCAACGTCTTCTGGCCGTCGGCGACTTGCCGCAACGTCTGCAAGAGAGTTTCAGGCTCCTCCTCGCTCAGAAGAACACCGCAAGCTCCCGCTGCTGCGAGCATGGCGAGATCGCGATCCTCAACCGAGGCGGCAAGAAACACGAGCCGCACACCGAGCGCCCCGGAATTTGCGACCTCGAGCATGGCCTGCCCAAAAATGTCGGGCATCGACATGTCCAGAATGGCGATGTCCGGCGCAAGGCTCTGCATTGCCTTGAAGCAGCTCGCAATGTCATTGCAGCGAGCAACAACTTTGAAATCGCGCTCTGCTTCGAGCAGGCAGTTCAGACCCAATAAAACGACTGGATATCTACTGGCAATTACAACACGACTGAAATGCATTTCCGATCAACCCTCAGTCCCCCTCCAGTTCAGATCGGCGCCCATGTCATAAGTTACTCTAATATGAGACATGCTAGTAAGGTTTTGTTGTCGCGTGGCCCCGTGAATCTACCGCCTGGAGCGCGCCGATAAACATGATTCCACAACGCGTAATCGCAGCGACGATCCGACACACCCTCAGCGAGCGTCCGTCGACCAGGACCCGGCGACCGCCCTCGTCAAGTTGATGGTCCCAAATGCCCTATAACCAACGGTATATAGGGATATTGGGGATTAGCATCTAACATTCGTAAATATTTTCTGAGTGGGTTAAGCGCTTTTCGTCCCGGGTTTGTTCCATCGACCAAATCTGAGGAAGCTTGTTTTTACGTCGTTCTTTTTAGCTGGGCGGGCCACCGAAAATGAACCGGGTTCAACCGTTCAACCGCTTGTATCATTGTAGCGTCCGGGAGAGTTTCCATGAGACGACGATATCCTTTTGCCATTGCGCTGGTTGGTGAAAATAGTCTTCGCAAAGAAGGCCTTGCAAGAATTCTAAATTCGGAGAATTTTGTCCTAGCCTCAATAGACGATGCCGATGATTGGCCGAGCGACGAGGCGCTTCAGAACGTCCCCGCCAGTCAGGCATTGTTCCTCATTGTTCATAGCGGCGATGATTTTCGCTCGACAGTCGAGCAGATCGAATCGTTCAAGCACCGCTGCACGGATGCACGTGTGGCAGTTGTCGCGGATCACTTTCACCTGAGTGATCTGGTTGCCGCATTCCGAGCCGGCGCCACCGGATATTTCATCGACGTGATGAACTGCGACGCGTTCATCAAATCCATCGAACTCGTCATGATGGGTGGGACGGTATTCCCGCCGGCATTCTTGACGTCCGCCCTCGATACCGAGAAACGCGAGGTGGACGATGCTCCCGTAGCCAACGATGACGATCGCGCCGTCGCAACGGCAGATGACACGCTGGCTCAGCAACTTTCGCCGCGGGAAGTTTCAATTGTGCAGTGCCTGATTGAAGGCGATTCCAACAAGTGCATTGCGCGCAAGATCAAGATTGCCGAAGCCACGGTGAAGGTTCACATCAAGGCGATCCTTCGCAAGATCCGGGTTCAAAACAGAACGCAGGCAGCAATCTGGGGATTGAACCATCGATCTGCGGCTTGGTCGAGAAGCAGCAGTTCGGCACATCAGATCGTCGACGTAACCGAGCGGCTCCTCCCGCCTGGCCGGGAAATTTCCAAGATCGCGAGAGCGGGCCGGCCGGCGCCACTTGGCGCGATCGACCATGCGGAGAGCTACTTTGAAGCCTCCCTCGCCAACGGCCATACCCGCAAGGACATGAGCTCAAAAGCCGACGGGGCGATCCGACTGCGAAAATAGCTGAGACTCGTCCGGTCTGGCGCATCGGCATCACCGCGCGGGATGATTTCCCGCGCGCGGCGGGCAATGACCACGCAGACGCGAAACGGAAGCGGAAATGATCTTGTTGACCGGCGGTGCCGGCTATATCGGGTCTCACATTGCTGTCGCGCTACTCGACGCCGGGCTCGATGTCGTCGCGGTCGACAATCTTTCCAACAGCAACAGCGCCTCCCTCGAACGGATACGAGCCATCTGCGGACGATCGGTCATTTTCCGGCATGCCGATATCCGCAATGAAGAGGCGATCTACCAGATCCTGCGCGCCCACGACGTGACCGCGGTCATTCATCTCGCCGGCCTCAAGGCGGTGGGCGAGTCCAGCGCGCAACCCATCACCTATTACGACAACAACGTCGTGGGAACGATGCGGCTCGTGTCGGCCATGACGCGAGCATCCGTCAAGACGCTGGTCTTTAGTTCATCCGCAACCGTTTACGGGACACCCGCGTACCTGCCGCTGGACGAGAAGCATCCTGTCGCGCCGATAAATCCATACGGCCGCACAAAATACTTCATCGAAGAAATCCTGAAGGATCTTCATGGGGCCGACAAGGATTGGCGGATTGCCATCTTGCGCTACTTCAATCCGGTTGGCGCCCACGAAAGCGGACTGATCGGAGAAGATCCTCTGGATGTGCCGAACAATCTGCTGCCGATTGTCGCACAAGTGGCGATCGGACGGCGTCCGAAGGTGCATGTTTGGGGAAACGACTATGATACTCCGGACGGCACCGGGATCCGTGACTACATTCACGTTGTCGATCTTGCATCCGGACATCTGAGCGCCCTGAGCCAACTGAGGCAGCCGGGCCTCCTGACTGTCAATCTCGGAACGGGAAGCGGCAGCAGCGTCATGGACGTGATCCAGACATTCAAGGAAGTGAGTGGCCGGCCAGTTCCGTATGTGATCGACCAACGCAGGGTCGGCGACGTCGCGATCTGCTATGCCGATCCAGTTCTCGCGAAGAACCTGTTGGGCTGGACATCAAAGCGATCCCTGACACAGATGTGTGCCGACCATTGGCATTTCCAGATGAAGAACCCGAATGGCTATCGCGGCGCGTAGTCGGCGAGAGCCGTCTGCGTCTTGCGCGGTCACGACGATGACCTAGCGGCTGCCAAGACCACACCATCTCGGTGGCTGACGAGAACTTCTGTGTTGTTCGAGGCCCGCTCAATCCCGCGCAAGATGGACGACTGCTCTCATCGGCGAGCGCAAGTAGCGCCGCTGCCCGGTCTGGTTAAGCCACCACTCACCAATGCTCGCAATCGGCAGGATGGCAGGATGCCGCACTGAATATTGGCTAATCCCGAATTGCTGCCTTCACTTGCTGTACAGCAAGGCATCTTCGGGAGCGGCGCGCTATGGTTGTGCGAGCCGACTTAGGTTGTTCAAGGTGGGACGGAATGCTTCTGGACAACGAGACGCCTGCCGCCACCATGTGTTCCGAGAGCTTCCGCGCTCGCGACAGTGGGGAGCCGGAAGCACGACTCACGATAGGCCAGATCATCGGTCGAACAGCCAGTCGGTTTCCGAACCAGCCGGCGATCGTCTCGAGCGCTTTCGAGCCTCTGACATACAGCGGTCTTGAACGCCAGTTGAATGCATTCCGACGGCGGCTGCGCTTGGCCGGATTCGACTGCAATACCCGGATCGGGGTCTTGATGCCGAACGGCCCGGAGGCGGTTCTCGCCATCGTGGCAGTCGCCTGCTGTACCGTCGCGGTGCCCCTCGACCCACGCCTCTCCCAGCCTGAGATCGAGCAGCGTCTCGACATGCTGAACCTGAGCGCCCTCGTTGTGCTGCAGGGCAGCGCCCCTGAAGCTCGCCAGGCCGCAGCTCGCAGAACGCTTGCCATTATAGAAGCCGCTCCGGTCGGACAGGGGCAGCTTGGACTCGAGATCGCCGTGCAAGTTTCCGCCTCCCCTGCCATCGACGCCGAGCCGGATCCGCGCTCCCCCGCCTTCATCCTGCAGACGTCGGGCACGACCGCGCAGCCGAAGCTCATTCCGTTCAGTCATGACAATATGCTGGCGGCGGCCGAACGCCTTCGGGCCTGGTTCGGCCTCACGTCCCGGGACCGATGCCTGAGCGTGTCGCCCCCGTACTATTCTCATGGGTTGAAAGTAACGGTCTTCACGCCGTTGCTCACGGGAGGCAGCATTGCCATCCCGGCGAACAATGCGATCGTCGCACTCGATGAGTGGTTCGATGTCCTGCGGCCGACCTGGTACTCGGCGGGCCCGACGCTTCACGCCACGGTGCTGGACAAGGCGCAGAGCCTCGAGAATGCAGGGGCTGCGCACACTCTGCGATTCGCCATGTCAGGCGGCGCGCCGCTGCCGAGGACCGTGCAGGACGGCCTGCAACACGCTCTGGGCGTGCCGGTGCTGGAGCATTACGGCTCCAGCGAGGCGGCGCAGATCGCCGCCAACCAGCTGCCGCCCGGTCCGAACAGGCCGGGCACCTGCGGGAGACCCTGGCCCGATACGGTGGCGATCGTTGGTGAGGATGGACATCCCCTGGCGGCCGGCGAGCGCGGAGAGATCTGGATTCGTGGACCGACCGTGACGTCGGGCTATCTCGATGCGCCGGAACTCAATCAAGCCGCTTTCACGAAGGGTTGGTTTCACACCGGCGATATCGGCAGCCTCGACGAAGACGGCTTCCTTTCGCTGGACGGCCGCCTGAGCGAGCTGATCAATCGCGGCGGTGAGAAGATTTCTCCCGCCGAGATCGAAGCCGCGCTATTGCGGCATTCGGCCGTCGCCGAAGCTGCGGCCTTCGCGATCTCACATCCGCGCCTGGGCGAGGACGTCGCAGTCGCCATCGTCCCTCATCGCGGCGCGCAGCCGACCGCTGCGGAGCTTCGCCAGTTCCTGCAACGCGAGTTGGCCTCGTTCAAGATTCCGAGACGCATTCTGACGCTCGACCATCTGCCGAAGGGGGTGACGGGAAAGGTTCAGCGGCGACGTCTGCGCGAGCTGGTCGACCGGCCACGGGGGCATCTGGCGCCGATGCCGGCGCCTGTCGCGAACGGGCCGCTGAATCTGGAAGCCGAGTTGCTGACGCTCTGGCGCAGGCTGCTCAAGAACCAGGCCGTGACCGTCGACAGCGATTTTTTTGCCAGCGGCGGAGACTCCCTTCTCGCGATGGAGATGCTGCTCGAGGTCGAGCGGCTCGTCGGCTATCCCGTGCCGGAAACCATCATGTTCGGGGCGGAAACCATCCGGCAATTTGCCGCAAGGGTTTCCGCACCAATGGACACGTGGGCGACGGCGTTCTTCCAGCCCCATGCGTGCGGCACGCGGTCTCCGCTGTACTTTTTTAACGGCGACCTTGTCAGCGGCCACGCGAGCGTGCGGCGGCTGGTAGAGCTTCTGGGGCCGGATTATCCGATCATCTCGATCAATCCCCACGGCCTTCATGGGGAGCCGATTCCGGTCTCGATCGAGGCCATGGCCGCCGACCGCCTGCCGTTCATCCTGGCAAGGCAAGCGAGCGGTCCCTTTCTTCTTGGTGGCAAGTGCAATGGCGCCATGGTGGCGTTCGAAGTGGCCCGCCAGCTGATGGCAGCCGGCCACACGGTTGATTTGGTCACGATGGTGGACCCGCCGACTGTCAGTGCCCGTCCAATGCCACGGGCGATCCTCAGGCTGCTGAAGCCGCTGGTTTCGCCTTATCTTTTGCGTTGGACCTTCGAGCAAATGGTGAGACTGGAGCGATACATGAAGCTCCCCGCGAACGGACAGACTGCGAGCGCCAAGGTCGAGATTCCCGCGGCGTTGTGGGACGCTCATTCAATCGCAATGGCGCAGTATTGTCCGGCGCCGCTCGAAATCCCTGTGGCCTTTTACGCGGCCGACCACGATGGCCGAGCGTGGCGGCATCTCAGCTCTCAACTGGAATTGATACAGGTGCCTGGCGGACATCCCGGCTGCCTGTTGATCGGTGCGGAACTGCTCGTGGATCACCTGCGGCGGAGATTTGAAAAACTCACCTCGGGATCGAGCGCCACGTGAGAAACCGGACGTCAGCCATGGCAGGCCGTGGTGAGCGGGCGGGGGATCAAGGCCGTCGGACGCCGAAGGCTGGAGCACGCTGCACCAGCCTTGAGCCCGGTCGATCTCAGCTTCACCTCGGCACAGTTGCTCCGCCGGCACAAGAGGCTAGCGTGGGTACTCAGGAAGGGTCCGCACCTCGATCAAATTCCGGATATAGTTCGCGTTATCGGCCTCCGCCGAGGCAACGGTCGGAGACGCCCAATCACGACGTGTCCGTCAGAGGGATGCCTGTGTGTGACCAGCCACCCGTCATCGGATCTTGCATCGGATCTTGCGCGCGCGTTGCAGCTTGGTCCTTCGGTCTTCCCGTCGCGGCGCGCGTTCGGTCCTCTGGCGTTGGAACGGGAAAGCATGCCTGAGACGGTTACCGATGTCAGCCTGGATGCCCTGGAGAGCATTGCGTGGCTTGAAACCTCATGGAAGGAGCTCGAAGCGCGAGTGACTCACTCGTTCTTCTTGTCCTGGCTCTGGATCGGCACCTGGCTCCGGCATATCCCGAAGGGCGCGCAACCACACGTCCTCGTGGCCCGGTCATCAGGCAAGATCGTTGGCCTGGCGGTCATTTGCCGGCGGAGAACGTGGAGTCTCGGGCCGCATGCACGGACGCGCTGGCTGCTCAATGAAACGGGAGATACCCGCTTCGACCGATTGTTCATCGAGTACAACGGCATTCTTGCAGAGCAATCCGATGCCATCATGTCGGCGGGTCTCAATGCGTTGACGTCCCGCCTGCACCGGTCGGATCAGTTGGTGCTCTCCGGAATTGATCCGGACCTTGAGGCGACTGCCAGTCGCGCCGCAGGCCTGGCTGGGCTCGTGACCGAGGTGAAACAGTCTGATGCGGCATTGTGGGTTGATTTTGTCCCGGTCCGCCAGCGAGGGGGCGATTATCGCGCCACATTGGGCCGCAGCACGCGCCAGGCCGTGAGCCGTGCCATGCGGTTATATGCCGAACGCGGCCCCGTTGAACTCCGCATCATGGAAACGACGACGGAGGCCCTCGCCGCGTTCGATCTGCTGAGCGACTTTCATCGGTCGCGATGGGGACGCAGGGGAGCCTTCGCCAATCCCGGCTTCCGTCCGTTTCACGAGGACCTCATTGCCCGCGGCGTTCCCACGGGGGCCGTTCGCATCTCACGGACGATGGTGGGGAACGAGACAATTGGGGTGGTGTACAATTTCGTGCACGACGGCCGTGTCCTGAACTACCAGAGCGGCTTTCTCTATGAGAGCGACAGCCGGCTCAAGCCCGGGCTCGTCAGCCATGTGCTGGCCATTGAGGACAGCATTGCACGCGGGGAAAGCGGCTACGACTTCCTGGCTGGTGGCGGCGGGCACAAGTCCCATCTGGCCAATCGGGAACAGGCCATGACGTGGATCGCTGTAGGCAAAGACAGTCCGGAGCGCCACATCGAGGCCAAGATCCGCAGCGCCAAGCGGATGCTACGAACCATTGCTACGAATCTTCCAAAAAAGACCGCGGCTCTATATTCGGTGTTCGGGACTAGTTCCTAGTCGATCGGTTTGGGCTCTTTGGCGAGAACCAACGTCTGGGTTGGCGATGTGGCCATTGTCGGTGCTGCGCCTTTTTGGCTGCCGGACCGGGTCGCGCTTACGCCCGGACTGCATCCATTGACCGTTTAGCGGTTTAACTCTCCTAGGAATATTCCCCGCTACCGCTTTGGCGGAAGGACGCGGCGCGCTTTGCCGCCGGGTCACTCAACCCAAGCCGCACAATCCGGGGGCACCGGATGGGAACTGGCAAAAAATGGGTAATTACGATGGTCCATTGAGCCACGGCGGTGCGCGACTAAAATTTCGACCAGCAGTCCGTTCGAATGCCCATCGCAAGACCCGTTCGCAACCTACCGGCGGCAATCCGGATCGAGGCCAATAGAAAGCAAGTTGTGATGGCTTTTCGCATAGGTGCCTGTGAACAGAGCGCGTGGGAAAATAGTCGTTCCTTTGACGGGCAAGGCTATCGCAAACTTGAAAGCGGAGCTCGCGGAGCCGGCACCGCCCGCTCGAGCTTTTCGGACAAAGCAGTTGAGCTGAGACGAGGGATCATCACGCCGGTTCTCGAGAATGATGGCTTGGAGGTCCTGGCATTCATGCTCCATGTGGAGCAGGACGTCATCCGGGAGCTAAGCGTTTGCCTCAACGCAGAGGAACATCGGCGCGCTGAGGGATTGAGATTGGAGCGAGACCGCCGCCGCTTCATCGTTAGCCGCGGGCAGCTGCGCCACGTGCTCGCGTCCAAACTGGGAATTTCGCTTGCGGAGATCGAGCTGGAATATGGACGGCTGGGCAAACCCCACCTCTCCCGCCGCATGCCCGCCCGCGACTTGCGCTTCAGCGTCTCACGATCCGGAGAAGTCGCGGTCATCGCCCTCTCGATCACGCAAGAGGTCGGGGTGGACATCGAGGCAGTTCTCCCTGTGCCCGAAGCGGACGAGATCGCAGCGCTCTGCCTTTCCACCTCCGAGTACGAGTCCTACGCCGCCCTCGATCCGGAAGACCGGCTGGAAGGCTTCCTCGAGCGCTGGACCCGGCTGGAGGCTGTCTCCAAGGCGCTGGGGTGCGGCCTGGGACAGCCCATTTGCTGGGATGAGAAGGATTGGGCTGTCCAAAGCTTCGTACCGCAACCTGGATATGTCGGGAGCGTGGTCGTCCGGAAATGAACTGTCATCCGGGGTCGAAGATACCGCGATGGCGCACGGAAGAGGAAATGTCAGCTTCATCCATGAAAAGCCCGATGTCAGCGCCGGTGATGCAGTTTTCTGAACTGCTCGCAGACCTCGCGGTCAAGGACATCAAGGTCTGGGTCGAGGGCGACCGGCTGCGCTGCAACGCCCCGGCCGGCGCGCTGACGGCGGAGCTTCGCGATCAGTTGCAAGGTCGCAGGGGCGAGATCATCGCGTTTCTGAACATGGCCACGGCCGCGGCCACGCAATCGCCTGCAATCGTTCCGTTGCAGTCTCACGGAACACGCACGCCCATTTACGCCGTACCCGGTCATGTCGGGGCACCGTCCTCATTCCTGGACCTCTCTAAGAACCTGGGCGGCGATCAACCGTTCTACGCGCTCCAACCGCCTGGCTTCGATGGGCAGAGCGAGCCGATGGACCGCGTCGAAGATATCGCCGAGTACTTCGCCCGCCAGATCGTCGAATACCAGCCGACCGGTCCGTACATCATCGCCGGCTATTGCTCCGGCGCTTCAACAGCCTTCGAACTGGCGCAAATCCTGGGACAACGCAAATCGGAGGTCTCATGCGTTGCGCTGTTTGGCCCTCTTCACCCCACCACCTATGGGGAATGGCCGCGCCGGCTGTATTTCCTTGCCAGGGGTAAGGCGGAATCGTTCCTGCACGAGACAGCGAAGCTGCCGACATTCGGCGCCCGTCTCCGATATTTCGGCAGTCGCCTCCGCGAGCACTTCCGCGCCCTCGTACCCCTCGTTGGCAAGAGCGAAGAGCCTGTCGCGGCAGATCCGGTATTGGCGAGCAGGGCTCTACTCAAATCCACGGCGATCGCGGCCTTTCAGCGGTACGCTCCCACTGCGTATTCGGGTCGGGTTTGCATATTCCTTCCCAACAAAGCCTGGCTGCGATCGGGCGCCGCGCCACACCGATGGCTACCAGTAGTGCCGCATGCCGAGTTTTACTTCGGGCCCGATGACTGCAACGAAGCCACGATGCTGATGGAACCTGACGCACCTGCCATCGCAGACCTCTATCGCCAGGCAACCCAAAAGCAGAACGATTGACGTGATTTGATTTTTTGGTTTTCCCGATGGGAGCGTATTTCATGAACGAAGTCCTACCTATCGCGCCGGAGGGCGTCGCGCTTCCTCTGCTGAAGGATTCCGATCATCAGGCGCTGGTTGTCGATTACAACGCCACGGCAACACGCTATCCGTCGGACAGGACGATCATCGATCTCTTCCGCGACCAGGCGACGCGCAGTCCCGACGCTGAAGCGATCCGCTTCGGCAATGCAACGCTGACCTACCGGCAGCTCGACGAACGCTCCAACCAGATGGCCGCGCATTTGAGCTCGACCGGCGTCGGCCCGGGCCGGATTGCCGTTGTTTTCATGGAGCACTCCATTGAAGTCGTCGTTGCGATCCTGGGCGTCCTGAAGTCCGGCGCAGCCTATGTGCCGGTCGATGCGGCGACGCCGAAGGGGCGTATCGCAACAATCCTGCAGGACATTTCCAACGGGACCGACGGGCGGGCGCCCGTGGCGATCACTCAGTCGCGCCTGCGTTCCGGCATTCCCCCGAACCTTGCCGACATTTTCGTGCTCGACGCCGATTTCGATTCGATTTTGAATCAGCCGGCCTCGGCCCGACCGTCCGCTGCCACGCCGGACGGCACCGCCTATATCATCTTCACCTCGGGCTCGACCGGCACGCCCAAGGGCGTCGAGATCGAGCACCGGAGCCTGGTGAACTACATCTGGTGGGCCGCCCAGGTGTACAGTTCCGGCGAAAGTTTGGCATGGCCCCTTTTCTCATCCCTCGCATTTGACCTGACCGTCACAACGCTCTTTACGCCACTCATCACCGGCGGCCGCATTGTGGTCTATCTTGGCGATCCCGGAGTGCAGAGCATGGTCGCGCTCAAGGTGATCGACGACAATGCGGTCGATATCATCAAGCTGACGCCGGCGCATCTCGCGATGATCCGCGACCGCAATCTTGAGACCACAAGACTGCGCAAGTTCATCGTGGGCGGTGAGGACTTCAAGGCCGCGCTGGCTCGCGACATCACCAACGCTATTCCCCATCCCATCGAAATCTACAACGAGTATGGACCAACCGAAGCCACGGTGGGCTGCATGATTCACCGTTTCGACACCGACCGGGATCAATCCGCATCGGTGCCGATCGGCGTTCCGGCCGCGAATGCGGGAATCTACGTCCTCAGCAAGGAATATCAGCCCACCGGCCCCGGGATCATCGGTGAGATGTTCATTGCCGGCGACGGTCTCGCGAGAGGTTATTTCAACCGCCCTGACCTGACCGACGAGCGTTTCCGCACGGTCGCCGATCCCCGAGATGGGCGCTCGAAGCTGCGGCTCTACAAGACGGGCGATCTCGCCCGCTGGAACTCGGAAGGACGCCTGGAATTTCTCGGCCGCGCCGATCATCAGGTGAAGGTCGGTGGCACCCGTATCGAGCTGGGCGAGATCGAAGCACGGCTGCTCAAGCACCCGGACATTCAGGAATGCGCCGTCGTCGCTATCACCACCTCGATGACGAAAGCGGCGACACAGAAAACGAACGGCCATCCCGAACCATCGACGCCCGAAGACGGCATCGCACGGCTGGTGGCCTACTATGTCTCGTCGAAAGCTCCGACCGTGGCGGATCTGCGCGCGCACCTCGCCGAAGAACTCTTGGAGTCCATGATTCCGACGCACTACGTTCGCCTCGAGCGGATGCCGCTCACGTCCAACGGCAAGATCGACCGCTCGTCGCTTCCCGAGCCGACGGCGGAAAACATCCAGCCGGCGCAAGTCTTCGCCGCCCCCTCGACCGAGACCGAGAAGACCCTGGCCGCGCTATGGTGCCAACTCCTGAAACTCGAGTCGATCGGACGCCACGACAACTTCTTCGACCTTGGCGGGGAGTCGCTCCTGGTGGTGCGGGCGGTGTCGCGCATGCGAAAGATCTTCGGCATCGACGTGCAGCTTCGCAACCTCTTTGAGCGCCCGACACTGGCCGAACTGGCGGAAGTCATCGACGGAATGCGCTGGGTGGCCGGTTCCAATACCCCTTCCCTCTCGGAGGGACCGAGGGAGGAGGTCGAACTCTAACCGGAAGGCCTCCGCCTGGTCTTGGGCATCGGGACAGGAGCCTTTGAGTCAGCTCATAGCAGATCGGATGAAGACGATGGACAAAGCTTGGATGTCGGCGCGAGAGCCGGAGCTGCCTTGGATGGCGGCGGAGTATGAGCTCTTACGGGACCAGGTCCGCCGGTTCGTCAAGGAGGAAATCAAGCCCTGCGCGGATCGCTGGGAAGAGAACGGGTTCATTCCGCGTTCGATCCTGCGCCGCATGGGCGAACTCGGTTTCTTCGGCATCCGTTACCCGGCTGAGTATGGCGGCGCCGAAATGGACTCTGTCGCGTCAACGGTCTTCGCCGAGGAGCTCGGGCGCTCGACCTATGGCGGCGTCGCCGACGCGATGCTCGTCCATGCCGACATGGCGTCCTTGTATGTCTTTCACGACGGGACCAAAGCCCAGCGGGCCCGCTGGATGCCGGGCATTGTCAGCGGCGAGGTGATCACCGCGGTCGCCATCACGGAGCCGGATGCGGGCTCGGACGTGAAAGCCATCCGCACGCGCGCGATCCGAGACGGCGACTCCTACGTGCTCGACGGCACGAAGCTCTACATCACGAACGGCGTCCACGCGGATCTCTACTGCGTCGCGGCCAAGACGGATCCCGCGGCAGGAACCAACGGGATCACGATGTTCCTCGTCGAGAAGGGGACGCCAGGCTTCAGCGTCGCGCGCGAACTGGACAAGCTCGGCTGGCGCTCCTCCGACACGGCGGAACTTGTCTTCGACGGTTGCCGCATCTCCGCCGAGAACGTGCTCGGCGCGGAGGGACAAGGCTTCTACTCAATCATGCGCAACTTGCAGAACGAGCGCCTTGTCCTCGCCGCCATGTCGATAGGGATGGCCGAGGCGGCGATCGATATGACCGTCACCTACGTGAAGACCCGCCGCGCATTCGGGGGCGTCCTTTGGGACATGCAGGCGATCCGTCAACGTCTCGCAATGCTCTCTGCGAAAGTGGAGGCAAGCCGTCAGTTTCTCTATGCTACCGCTTGGCGCATGGCGGCCGACGACGATTGCCTGCGCGAAACCTCGATGTTGAAGGCCATCTGCGGCGAACTCGTCAACGAGGTCGCGTATGCGTGCGTGCAGTTCCACGGCGCCATGGGCGTCATGCGCGAGAGCGCGATCGAGCGCGTAGCGCGTGACGCGCGCGTCCTCTCCATCGCCGGCGGCGCGACGGAGGTGATGCTTGAGGTGGTCGCCTCGATGTCATGATCCCGATGCGGCGCCGACGACGTCGCTCTGGCATTGGTTGCAGGAAGGCCGAGTGCCGGCTCTTCGGGCGGGCCGGGCTTGAATGGTCTCGGCATCCGGGCCGGTCGCGGCGACCGACGCAGCACGCCGGATTCACCCACAACGGTAGGCGATCCGCTTGAAGGAGGATGATTTCACTCCGCCGCTGCAACCCGTTCGCTCGATGGGGCGTCCGAACTGTTGAGGTTTCCAACGGATCGAACATCATCAATAGCTTGAACGTGTATCCCTTTCACTGCCCTTCCAGATGGGTCATTCATGCTCGCAAATTGCTGAGACCAGAGAAACGCGGTCGGCGTGGAGCATGCGATCGAAGGACCGACGGGGACAGTTAGGCAGGCTGTCGGGTTGTTGAAAATGCCATCAAAGATGGTCCTGTAGAAATATCCTTCCTTGGACGTCGGCGTTTGCCGCGGAAAGCGCTTGCTCGCCTCTGCGAGCATCTGATCCGAGACTTTATTCTCGGC
>NZ_JAQOSR010000059.1:0-45747 GCF_046718885.1 Bradyrhizobium sp. UFLA01-814
CGGCATACCTGCGGCGAGCGTAACCGTGGTCGAAGCCGCCGGCTCGACCAAACTGGACCAGATCGGCAGCTACTATTCTCTCGATGCCGTCAGCGGCGGTACGGGCCCATCAGTCAAACATGCCGGGACGCCTTTTGCTGCATCCACTCAGGTCGGAGCCTGGACGCCGACCGGGGCGGAGCAGACGGCAAACGGATATGAAATTGCTTGGAAAGTTTCGGGCGCCGATCGGCATACCGTTTGGAACACGGACAGCAGCGGCAACGCCATCTCGGATACTATTGGTGTGGTGTCCGGAAGTAGCGCCGCGCTGGAACACTTGGAGCCAAATGTCCAACAGCACTTGGATGGCAACGGAGTGATTGGCATTTCCACGCTTATGATTGCTGTAACCGGCCAGACATCGGTGACTCCATGTCCTGCATCGCAAGGGGCCTGGATCGCAGCTAGCAATGATAGTTTCGTATTTCACCGGGACATCGATGGGGGCGGTGTAGTGAATGCCGGAAGCGCGGAAATTGTCGCACCTGATGGATTTTCTTTGGTTACTACCTGTAAACAGCTGATGGAGCTCTTGCACGAAACGCCGAGCGATCAATCCCACGCCATGTCCGAGTTAGGGAGCGATTTTCATGATGCCGTCATGGGGCGGGATACAACCAACGTACGTATGGCCGACCTGAACACGGGCTACTTCATTGTCCATTAGGCCGTGTGGACAGTTGCCTTAGCCAGAGCGGAGCGGTAGCGATCGTTAAGATGGCGAAGTAATGTCGGGCGGTTTTTCGTAGCGCGTTGCGACGCGCCTGAACCGCTGCAGTTTTGAGAAGCAGCGTTCGATCACGTGACGCTCGGCATGGAGAGGCTTGTTGAACGGATGTTTGATTGCCCATGAGGGGGCGCGATGGCTTGTGTGCCTTTTTCGCCGATGGCGGATCGCAACGCATCCGAATCGTAGGTCGCATCGCCGTCAGCACATTGGCTGAGAGCCCCTCGATGAGCGGTTGGGCTTGAGGCGCTTCGCCAGCTTGACCTGCCGTTAGGCCGATGGCCGTTCTGCTGCGCGCGCTCGCGTCAGCGCGCGGCTACGACAATTGGCGTACAGGCGCGTCCTGGGATGCGACCGGGCTCGAACCCGGTCACTTCTCGTTCTATCTCTGCATCATCCGGCAGCCTCTACGGCCTCACGGCGGTCCTTGCGCGGCGGCCGAGAGACCTTCGTCACGCGCGCAGGCCCGCCGCGTGATGACGGTGCTCGAGCTGGCGCACGCAGTGAGCCCGGAACGTGCCTGGGTCAGATCGAGCATGCCGAAGCCCGACAGGGCTCGGGATGTGGCGGAAAGGGCATTTAGATACCTCTTGTTTGAACGGGCGGCTTTGGGTCTGTGCTTATCTGCTTTAGAATTTAGACAGGCCTTTCCAATTGTTGCTTGAACGACAAGCCAGGCCGCAAGCAACCAGCCATGGTTCCGTGGAGATCGGCTCGTGCCTTTGCTGCGGCCCTGGCCTGGTCCCACGGCTCCCCGCCGTCTGCCAACCCTCGACAATCACCGCGCCGGCTGCTAGCCCGTCGTCATGCCGAATGGGTTTTGCCCTTACGGAAGAGGCACTTGAGGCGTATCGGAGCGATGGACCGAAAGCGGGCATGGCGGTGAAAAAGGGTCCATCCCATCTGCTCGGTAACTCGGCATGGAACGCGACCGCCTTCGCGGTTGCGGTGCTGCTGAACCTCGCGATCCTGCCGTTCGTGATTTTCCGGCTCGGTCTCGCCGCGTTCGGCGTTGCGGGTCTGGTGACGGCCTGTGTGGCGCCGGCGCTGATGTTCAGCAATGCGCTCGGCCTTTCGACGGCGCGGGAACTCGCGCAAAGGCTGGAACCGTCCGACTACGACCAGGCGCGGCGATTTTTCGCGACCGCTCTCGCGCTTGCCATCGTCCTTGGCGGCCTGATCGCGGCGTTGCTTGCCTTTGCCGGCGCGCCGCTCGCACGGCTGGGATTCCACCTCGGCGGCCCGGCCGCCGACGACCTCGGGCTCGCCTTCGCATTGGCGGGCGCCGGTTGGCTGTTCCAGTGCCTGTTCGCCGTCTTCCTCTCGCTGTTCACGGCGCGTCAGGACTATCGGCGGATCGCGTCGATCAGCATCACGGGCACGGTGGTGACGACGATGTCGATGCTGCTGCTGATCCCGCACGCACCGCGCGCCTCGACCTTCATCGGCTGTCAGGCCTTGGGCTTCGCAACCAATCTCCTGATGGTCGTCGCCTGGTCGCGACGCGCAATCAGTGACTGGCTGGCACGGCCGGCGCTCGATCGCGGCGCGTTGCGTGCACTGGTGAAGCTTGGCGGCTGGCAGGTCGCGGCGCAAAGCGGCGCGCTGTTCGCAGGCCAGGCGGACCGTTATCTGCTCGGCGCGCTGCTGCAACCGCAATTCGTCGGCTTCTACAGCGTCGCGCAGCGGCTGGAGGAGGCTGTCTATATCGGTGTGCTGAAGATCGGCGAGATCTTGTTCCCGTTCTTCAGCACCCTGCAGAGAGAGGATGACGATCGCAAGGTCGACCTCCTGCTTCGCTCGTCCTGGATTCTCAATGTGCTTGCCGCGAGCGCGCTGGGTGGCCTGATCCCGGTCGCAGGCGCATTGCTGCATCGATGGACCGGCGCCGAGGTCGCCGCCGAGGCCCAGCTAGTGCTGGTGGTGCTTGCGATCAGCGGAATATTGGGGTCCAGCGCCAATGTGTTTGCGTTCTATCTGCTGTCGCAGGGGCGCTCCAGTTCCAACGCGCTGATCTCGCTCGTCACGGGCATCTTCACGCTGGCGACCAGCGCCATTGCGCTGCCGTATTTCGGCTGGCAGGCGGCCGGCTGGAGTTCCTGTGTCGGGATGGTTGCGCAGATGGTGATCACGGTGCTGCTGTTGCGGCGTACCTTCAGGCTTTCGGGGATGTGGTCACGGATGCTGCATTTCGTCCTGATCCCGCTCGGGACGGGGATCGCCGTTGCGCTGGCGCTGCGCTCGCAGCTCGGCCATGTGTCATTCGACCAGGCGCCGTCATGGTGGTATGTGGTGTCGCTGTACGGTATGTCGGCGGCGGCGATCTTTGTTGCCGCCGTTGCCGTGTCGCAACTGGGTCCCTACCGCGCCGTCTGCTGGCGCGATCTCCACGTAATCATTACTCGCTTCTTGCCCTTCAAGGCCGTCTAGACATGTGCGGTATCGCAGGCATCGTCAATCTGCGCGGCGCTCCCGTGGAGCCGGCTGACATCTCGCGGCTCACCAATTTGATCGCGCATCGCGGTCCGTTCGGCGAGGGCACCTGGTTCAATGCCAAGCGAAACGTCGCCTTCGGCCATCGCCGGCTCGCCATCATCGATCCAGGCGAGGGTGGCTATCAGCCGATGGCATCAGGCGACGGCCGCCATGTGATCGTCTACAATGGCGAGATCTACAACTTCCTCGAATTGCGCCGCGAACTCGAGGCGAAGGGCGCAGCCTTTCGCAGCCAGTCCGATACCGAAGTGATCCTCGCCGCCTGGCAGGCGTGGGGCGAGGACATGCTGCTGCGCTTCAACGGCATGTGGGCGCTGGCGATCTACGACACGGCCACGGATGATTTGTTCCTGGCGCGCGATCGCTTCGGCATCAAGCCGATGCTGTATGCGTTTTCATCCGAGCGGTTCGTGTTCGCGTCCGAGCAGCGCGCGCTGGCGCGGAGTGGGCTGGTTGAGACGTCGCTCGATGTCGACGTGGCGCGGCGGCTGTTGCTTGACCCGTTCGGGATCGAAGGCAGCGAGCGGACGCTGTTCGCGCAACTGCGCCGCCTGCAGGGCGGCCACTGCATGTGGTTGCGCCAGGGGCGTGTGCAGGTGCGCCGCTGGTGGCGAACCGTGGACCATCTGCCGGCAATCCCGGACACCGAGACCGCGCGCGTCGAGCGCTTTCGCGACCTGTTTCAGGATTCCGTCGCGCTGCGGATGCGCAGCGACGTTCCGATCGGGACCTGCCTGTCCGGCGGCTTCGATTCGTCCGCGGTGATCTGCGCCATGGCGACCCATGAGAAAGCCGGCATGGGGCCGCGTGACTCGACCGCCTGGCGGCACGCCTTTGTCGCGACCTTTCCCGGCGCCAGCAATGACGAGCGGCCGATGGCGGAGGAAGCGGCCGCGTGGGCCGAGGTGGCACCGAGCTTCCTCGAGATCGGGCGCTCCGACGCGCTCACCGACCTTGACCGCATCCTCGACGACAATGACGACGTCTATATCGGGCTGCCGAGCGCGCCGTGGTTGATCTATCGCGAACTCCGGCGCCAGAACGTCACCGTTTCACTCGACGGCCACGGCGCGGACGAATTGATGGGCGCCTACCTGCAGGAGGGACAGTCGGTCGCATTCCGGATCCGGAACGCAGCAGCCGCGCTCACCTCACGATCGCAGCTGGCGCAACGCGGCATCGACTTCCTGCGCGCGCAGATGATCAGGCGCGAGGGGCACTACTTCCTGCGCGGAGGCGCTACGGCCGCGCCCGCGCCGCTGCCGCTGGTCGCCGAGGATGACGAATTGCCTGATACATGGGGTGCGTTGAACCGGCGCCTCTACCGCATGTTCCATTCGACCACGCTGCCCACCATCCTGCGCAATTTCGACCGGCTCTCGATGGCGCACGGGATCGAGGTCCGCATGCCGTTCATGGACTGGCGGCTGGTCACCTACACGATGGCGCTGCCGGAAACGAGCAAGTCGGCAGACGGCCTGACCAAGGTGGTGGCGCGGCAGGCGATGGCGAATCTGATGCCCGAAAGCATCCGCACCGCGCGCCGCAAGGTAGGCTTCAACTCGCCGATGCCGGAATGGCTGAACGGGCCATTGGCGGGCTGGACAGCAGAGCTGCTCGAGCGGAATGTTCCGGCATTTGCCGAGTTCGTCGACGAAACGCCCCTTCGAAAGGCGGTCGGCCGCTTGACGGCGTCGCAGAGCTGGGATTGGAAGAGTGTCGGCCGGATCTGGCCTTATCTGAACATGAAATGGATGTTGGCAAGGTCCGCGTAACCAATGCGTCTGTTCCAGAATAGCGGTCTCTATCCGTCCTATTTGCCGAGGCTGAACCAGCTCGCGGCAAAGGCGTCAAGTTTCGACGCGCGCCGCGACGTGTTTCTGCACGATCGGTTTGGCGCCGCGCATTTTCTCAAGCCCGTGCTCGACGGCGCAGCTGAAGCCTTCTTCACGAATGGCGACGATGAAGTGCTGCAGCGCCAGTGGGCGCGTGAGCAGGGCATGAAGGAATCGCCGACGCTCGAGGCCATTCTGCTCGCGCAGATCGAGCATCATAGAACCGAGGTGTTCTACAATCTCGATCCGGTGCGCCATCCGAGTGCGTTTGTCGCCAAGCTTCCCGGCTGCGTGAAGAAGACGCTGTGCTGGCGCGCCGCGCCTTCCGGAAATGCTGATCTCACCGCCTATGGCGCGGTGCTTGGAAACTTCCCCTCGATCCTCGAGGCGTGGCGCAGCAAGGGGTGCCGGGCGGAGCTCTTCTTTCCCGCGATCGACCCCGTCATGGAGCAGTACGGCAACGGCGAACGGCCGATCGACGTGGCGTTTGTCGGTGGATATTCGCGGCATCATAGCGCGCGGGGCAGAACCCTCGAACAGGTTGCGGCCCTCGCTGGTGACCGCAACGTCGTGTTCTGCCTCGATGCGTCGCGGCTGACGCGGCTTGCCGAAAGCGCGGTCGGCCGCTTGCTGCCGTTGCACAAGCACCGGCGGCCCGACGCCATCGCGCGCATCGCAAGGCTGCCGCTGTTCGGCCGGGACCTCTACGAGCTGTTCGGATCAGCGAAGATCGTGCTCAACGGCGCAATCGACATGGCCGGCAAGGATCGCGGCAATATGCGCTGCTTCGAGGCGATGGGGTGCGGGGCGCTGCTCGTGTCGGATGCGGGCAACTATCCGGAGGGAATGGATCCAGGGCAGACGATTGTGACCTACGAGGCGGGCAATGACTGCCTCGCCCAGATCGAGAATAGCCTGCGGAACTGGGATGACATGAAGGCCAAAGCCGAGCGGGGGCGGCGAGCGGTGGGAGATTTGTATAGCAAAGAGCGCCAGTGGGTTCTATTTGAAAACCTCTTGGAGCGCATCTAGGAGCAGGCATGCACGTTGACGGTCTCGTTTTCAAAATCAAGGAGATGGCTGACGCGCTTGCATTGCCTGTCTACTTTGCGAGAGGCGGTCGGCCCTGGTCGGTCGGCTATTTTACGCGCAAGAAGAACGCCATTCAGACTGCAATCGACACGGCCGCCGTCCGATCGGGTCGCCCGCTGCCCGAGACATTTGGCATCGGCATCGATGAACGAGTCGTCGAATATCCATGGCTGTTCGACCGGTTGCGCCGCGATGGTGTCCCATTGGGACGAATGCTTGATGCGGGATCGACGCTGAATCACGAATACATTCTCGGCCGCGATCCGTTGCGCAAGGCGGATCTCACGATCATGACGCTGGCACCGGAGAAGCGGTGCTACTGGTATCAGGGCTACTCCTACGTCTTCGGAGATTTTCGCAAGACGAGGTTCGAGGATAGTGCCTTCGACACCATTATCAGCATATCCACGCTGGAGCATGTCGGGCTGGACAACACCATGCTCTACACTGATGATCCGGCCAAATCCGAAACCAACAAGCATGGCTTTGCCGATGCGATGCGTGAGTTTCGACGGATCATGGCTCCCGGCGGACGCTGCCTGATCACGGTGCCATACGGGCGATATGAGAATTTCGAGTGGTTTCAGGTCTTCGACCGGGCGATGATCCAGGCCTTGATCGACGCCTTTGCGCCTTCGTCCCACGAGCTCGAATTCTTCGGCTATGACAGGAGGGGCTGGCGTCGGGCAACGGAGGCCGATGTTGCGAATGCGACTGCATTTGACCCGCATAGCGGACGCGGTCGGCTCGACGACAGGGCGGGCTGTGCGCGTGCTATTGCCTGCATCGAGTTGATCAGATGAATCTCGATTACTGGCTGCAGCGGATACTGGGGCGCGCGACCTGTCGCCTTGGGTCGCATGCCAGGCTGATGCCGACTGCACGCATCCGCAATATTCGCGGTGACAGCGACTGCATCGTCATCGGTTCGAACAGCATTATCCGGGGCGAGCTCTTGACGTTCGCCCATGGCGGGCTGATTGAAATCGGATCATGGTGCTATGTCGGGGAGAATTCGCGGATATGGTCCGCTGGATCGATCCGTATTGGAGACCGGGTGCTGATCGCGCACGACGTCAACGTCTTCGACAATCTGACCCATCCCGTGGACCATGTGGCGCGGCACCGGCAGATTCAGGAGATGTTTACTAGGGGCCATCCGCGTCAACTGGATCTCGATGAGCGCCCTGTCGTGATCGACGACGATGCCTGGATCGGGGCAGGCGTATTCCTGATGCGGGGTGTTCGGATCGGTGCCCGCGCGATTGTGGCGGCCGGTTCGGTCGTCACCGCAGACGTTGCCGAGGACACGGTCGTCGCCGGCAACCCGGCGCGTGTTGTAAGATCAGTCCTTGAAACTTAGTTTGGCTGGGTCAAACGCATGATCGTCTGGATTACAGGCGCAAACGGGTTCATCGGCCGCCATCTCGTGCACGAGTTGGCGGGGGCGGGCCATGCGGTGCATGGCATCGGACACGGAGCGCTTGACGCAACGGAAGCCCGGCGGCTCGGTTTGCGAAGCTGGATCAACGGTGAAATCGATGCGGCCAATCTCGATGCGCTGGCGGCGGCGCACGGGCTGCCGACGCATCTCGTTCATCTCGCCGGCGGATCGTCGGTAGGCATCTCGATCGAGCGGCCGTTCGAGGATTTCTCGCGCACCGTCGCGAGCACCGCGCGGCTGCTGGAATGGCTGCGCGGATCCGCGCGGGACTGCGCCGTGATCGCGGCGTCGAGTGCGGCCGTCTACGGGGCCGATCATTTCGGCCCGATCGCTGAAAGCGCCATCGCAACTCCGGTGTCGCCCTATGGGCAGCACAAGTTCATGATGGAGCAATTGTGCCGGAGCTACGCGCAGTCATTCGGTATCCACTGCACGATCGTGCGGCTGTTCTCTGTCTATGGACCCAATTTGCGTAAACAGCTGCTCTGGGACATCTGCTCGCGGCTGCAGGCCAAGGAGCAGGCGCTCACGCTTGGCGGGACCGGCAACGAGATTCGTGACTGGACCGACGTTCGCGATGTCGCGAGGCTGCTTGTCGGTGTGGCGGAACCGCCGCCGCAGGAGACCTTCCGGGTCATCAATGGCGGTTCGGGCCGCGGGACAAGCGTTGCCGACATCGCAGCCGGCCTCGTCCGCCAGTGGGGCAGCAGCACCGTCGTGCGACACTCCGGCGTAAGCCGGCCCGGTGATCCCGTGAGCCTGTTGGCCGACGATGCAATGCTGCGCCAGATCGGGTTCGATTGGTGCATTCCGCTCGATCAGGGCCTTGCCGATTACGTGGCTTGGTTCAAGGGGCAGGCTTCGTGACGCCGCGCCCATTGCGGTTCGCGTTCAGTCACATTTCGCGACGGCTTTGGGCCGGCGGCTACAATTATCAGCGCAATCTGTTCGCGGCGCTCGCTCAGTTTCTGCCGGGCGAATTCGTTCCGGTCGTTTTTGCCGGGACGGGCGCCGCCGAGAATGAACTCTCGGAGCTTGCCGCAGTACCGGCGGTCGAAGTCGTCCGATCGGAAGCATTCGATGGGCAGCCCGGTTTGGCTGCCGCGCTCGCGCTTGGTCTGGATCGCGCAGCGGCGGCAGCATTTCACTCAGCGCGCGTCGATGTGGTTGTTGAAGCAGCACGCTTCTTCGGCTGGCGGCTGCCTGTCCCGACGGTAGCGTGGATTCCGGATCTGCAACACCGTTCGCTACCTCAACTGTTTCCAACGACGGCGCGCTGGCGCCGCGAGATCGGCTTTCGCGTTCAGATCGCGTCCGGGCGGACCATCATGCTGAGCAGCGAAAGCGCGTTGCGCGATTTCAAGGCCTACTATCCAGGCGCAAGAAACAAGGTCTGCGTCGTTCGCTTCGCGACCCAGCCACCGGCCGCGTTCCTGAACACCGACCCGTCGGACGTAATCGCGGAATATAATCTGCCGGCGAACTATTTCTACCTGCCCAATCAGTTCTATCGCCACAAGAACCACCAGCTCGTCGTCGACGCCTTGACGATCCTGAAGGGGCGGGCGATCGACGTGGTGATCTGTGCATCCGGCAGCAAGGAAGACCGGCGCGAGCCGGGCTACTATGATCTGGTAAACTCCGAGATCCAAAAGCGCGGCCTTGAAGCGCAGTTTCGCCACCTTGGCGTTATCCCGCTGCCGCATGTCTACGCGCTGCTGCGCGCTTCAACAGCCCTGATCAACCCATCGCGCTTCGAGGGCTGGAGCACGACCGTCGAGGAGGCGAAGTCGTTTGGCGTTCCAGTGATCCTGTCGGATATCGACGTGCACCGCGAGCAGACTGCAGGCGCCGCCCGCTATTTCGGCGTCGATGACCCGGTCTCGCTGGCGGATCATCTGATGCAGATTTCGGAGATGAATAGCCCTCCGACGGTACGAAACATTGTCCCGCATCAGGACGACAATGTCCGTGCGTTCGCGCGAAGCTTTTCGGACGCCATCCGGCAAACCGCCGTGAGTTGAAGGCCAGCTTCCTGGGGGCGGCAAGACGTGACCCCACGCTACCTCATAAGCGACCACCATGATCGCCGAGCCGGCCATCGACGCTGCTAAGCTTCGCAATTCAGGAAGATAGCTTGCCCTTCATCGATTGATATTTGAATTGCGCTCGGCAGCAATCCTTGCTGCCTGCTAGCCCTCCACGATTTTCCAGGCGCGCCGGCAGAGTCACCAAGCGCTCCGTCACCTGGTTAGCCAATGTGGTTCTTGGGTTTCAGATTGCACCAGTGTTTCTGTAGGTTTCTGGCGGGCCAAATCTGCAACGGTGAATAGCTCAATTGAGCTATTCACGCTCTCACCGTTTGAAAATAATGTGTTCAAGCACAAGAAGCGTCTTGCGTCTCATGCGGGTGCAGTACGGAGCTTAAGAGCGCCCTCAACAAAGAGCGTCGCCGCCGATGAACTGGCTGAGGACCCTGCCGAGGCTCAGAAGGCCGACCCTGCTGCGGACCGTCGTCGCAATCTTGCTGGTGGCCGTCTCTGCTTCGCAGCTTCTGCCTAGGCAATCGCGAGGCAGGCAAGTTGGTGCACCCGGATACGACTATGTGAGCGGGCGCACACTTAGCGGGATTCCGGACTCCGAACTCATCCGACGTCCTTCTGAGACCGACGATGTCGCCTACGCGAACCGGATCGCGCTCGCGGTGCACTACACCAGCTACAACTGCGAACCGGGCGACTTCTCGTTGACACCGATTGAGCGTGTTCTTTCTGCAACTCTTGCTCAGATAGCACTAATCGACGCGAGCCTAATTTGGAGCGAGGGCCTTCTTCAGAAACGTACGCTGATATGCGGCTTCTGTGGCCAGCGCGCAGTGATCACTTCCGAGATTCTTCGCAAAAATGGAATTCAGCGTGGGCGTTCGATGTCGGTGGCCGTGTGCTCGTAAAGTTTGCCGCCGGTGGGCACGACTACCTGGTTGATCCAGACTATGGGATTTCGGCTTACAGGTACGACGTGCGGCGCGGCGTCTTGCGAGCGGAGATAGCCGCGAAGTACACAAAAGCAGGTTGGGCGAACGCCAACGAGATCTACCGCTACGTATCGAGTCGATCCGACAATGAGGACTATTTGAATCCCGAGTACGTTTTGCACATTGAGAACATGCAGGACGTCGTTTTCCACTATGCCAATGCAATCGCAATAGGATTGATCTTGCTGGCTCCGTGCGCTGCTTTTGGTGTCCGGTCAAAGATCGCTCGATCCGCTTCTTGGTCACCTCGTGTTCTGACCGCTCGTGAATATCTGCTTCCAGATGCAAAACGCGCAAGCTGGAGGGGCGAGAGGTTCAGTGATCGAACCTCGATGGGAATAGCCGGCTCAACAAACTTGGACGATGAGGAATTCGGAGCGAAACGAAGGGGTCCTTCGCGTCTGGATCAATGACTCGGTAGGCTCGCCCGTTTGTATTCGGGTCGCTGTTGTCGCTCGTCGAGAAAATCAAGGACGACTGCCAATGAGAGTATCGTCCGTTTCCTTTCTCGGCGATATCGACGTGCGTCGTATGAGCTGGTCCGAGAGCGTGACGGTCTTCTGTCACTTCAAGCCGAGACCGACTGGGTGCCTCATTGCTGTCCGAGACGGCGCCTGGGATAAGTGTCAGATATTGCCAAGCGTTGCCGCCAAAATGTTTGAATGGCGGGCGGATGAGGCCCGGGTCCGGCTCACGCCAAGGCGGAAGCGTATCGAGGTAGAGCCCGAGCGGAATGTATAAGATCGCTCCAAAAATGGTCGCGAGAACGAGCCTCCGCTGAAATCGCTTCGACATGTCGTGTCCAGTTTGCAGATCAGGATGCGGCGTAGATCAGGGCAAAATGCAGTGTTGGCTCGCACCAAATGCGATCGCTAACCAACATCGACCGCTTGATGGTCATGCGAGGTGCTCTTCAAGCTTCCTCTCGACGGCGACAGACCCACTCTGCGATGCAAAGACTGAGCGCGGCGTCAGATACCATAGCAGAAAAAGTACGGCGGCGCCGTGAGAGAGGAGGGTTGTCGTGAATGGCACGTTCAAGAGGATCTGAGGAAGGATTGCACCAGATACAAGGACGAAGCGAGGAGGAAGGCCCGAGGAAAATCGATTGACGAGAGCGACTACAAGTCCGCATGCCAAAACCGGGATCGGCGCCAGGAGAACGCCGACCGAAGCGATCCCTTCGGTCGCGAAAAGGGAGGCATTGAAATTACCGAGCCGGTAGGCCTGCTGCATCACTTCTCCCAACTGAACCGGATAGGGACAAGAGACGAGGGTTTTGACAAATGTAATCTGGCAGAAGGATGTGAGAGGGTGGTTGAAGAAGAAGTCGTTGTAGATATCCATCGCATTTGACGGCGTAGCAATCATTCGAAGATTGACGATATCGAGATAGCGCGTGTCGCTGATGCCGAGGATGGCGTACAAGACGACGCCGATAATCAGCGGTACGAATAGCGAGAGCACAACTGCAATTCGGCAATCGAGCAGGCGCGTCAGTACAGCCATGGCCAGAAGCCACATTGGTGTGAAGAACGCGATCTTGTTGAGCGTGATTGGGTAGACAAGCAGCAATAGGACAAGCGTCAGTCCAGCTCGCCAGTAATTCCGCCGCTCCACAAAGCAAGCAAAGGTGAAGGGCAACAGGGCGTTCGAAACGACGCCAATGCAGTAGACGAGCGGGGAGGGCATGTTGATCTTGTCGCGGAAGTCGTACATCTGCCCGAGCGAGACCATTTTGAAGCTATAGCTTGCGGCTATCAGGATCGTGGCCACGCCGACTGCCAAGATAATTGTCAATGCGCGGTAGAAGGTTGTTTCGCTAATCGTGAACACTCGTCGGATCGGAGATGTCACGAGGAGTGATGGCGCCATGAATGCTATCATGGACGCGACGGCAGAGGCTCCGCTGAGCCAGTGATTGTACTCGAAGCGGGAGAAACAATTTAGCCAGAGGTATCCAAGGATCATGGTGTAAAAATAAAAGCTGAGAAAATAACCAAAGCTGAATGGAACGAGGAGGAAAAGGTAGGAGAGAGCAGCAAACGCGGCGATCGTTGCGATCGCCCCGTTGAGCAGTTCGGCATCATAAAAAATATGGAAGTTGCCGTAGCTGCGGCTGAGATAGCCGAGCGAGATGCAGCAGGCGACGATATGGAAGCTGATCAATACGCCCAAGCTCACGCGCGTTGAAATCTTGCCCGCTACCGCGATCTCGTTCGTATTCATGCTGCCAGTCCCGTTGCAGGTCATACGCGGCCGGTGAGTGTGGCTGGCGGCCTGCGGATTCGAAGATTCGAGAACTTAACCTGCTTGGTGCCAAGAGTAAGCCTCTGTTATCTCAACGAAGCAACAATTGCCAACAATTGCCGTGATGACGTTCGTCATCTTTCGCGGATGCGGAGCCTTGCGAACGTGGCGCAGCGTATCTTGAGTTCGGCCGGCGCCGCTGCGCGGCTGGGCCGGATCAACGAACCGCGCCGCAATTCCGCGGCGACGCCGTGCTTGCTTCGTTCGCTTGGGCTCTCCCGGTCATCACAGGTATGGCTGGTCCCGGGACCGAAGGCATCCAAGATTTCGAGTGAGCCGAGTTGCTTCCATGGGCGGAAATCTCTGGTCGTGCTGGACGATTGCGTTGTCCTGTAAACACCAGGAAGCAGGTTGACAAGTCGCCAATTGTCGAACGAGCAGCAAAGCAATTCAGCCAGCCTCCGCTTGCGCGGGCGTTTCTGTGGACGAGTCCCATGGAGGAGTTCATGAGATTTCCTTGGCAACTGCCGCATTCACAGGCCGGCCGCCGGCGCAGGAGCCCGGAGAATAGTGGTGATATCAAGCACGGCACGACACGTTGGCCGCAGCCTGTGAGGGACATCGCTTTGACGCCGGCTGTGTCAGTTCGCTTGTTCAGTGGGCCGCGATCGGCGAGGTCGCGGTTATCGATCGGTTCGGGCGTTCGAAGCAGTCAGTGGTGCCTCACTGCGCGCCAATATGTCACCGTAGAGCTGAGTGATCGTGTAGCCGATGATCCTTGCAGAGAATCGCTCCGACACGCGTCGTCTCGCCGCAGCACCGAACCTCGCCCGCAACTCAGGCGCTTCAGCAAGCCGCAGAATTGCGCTTGCCAGGGCTATTGGGTCCTCGAGTGGTACCAAGAGGCCGGTTTGATCAGCAAGCACAATCTCGCGGCAGCCAGGCGTGTCCGTCGCAATCAGGGGCCTGCCGCAGGCGGCTGCTTCCATCAACGCTCCCGGAAGCCCTTCACGATACGAAGGCAATGCCGCGATGTGTGAAGCGCGCCACAGCGAGGCGATGTTGTCGATGTGCCCGAGCCACGTGATGCCCGGTCGTGCGATCCAGGCTTCGATCTCTTCGTGTGACACGGACGATGGATTCGCCGGGTCAGGATTTCCTGCGATGATAAGGTTGATATCGTGTCCTTGATCGCGCAGTAGACCGTGGGCGCGAACCAGAGTGCGGATGCCTTTGTCGACCAGCAGCCGCCCCGCGAATCCGATCGTGATCGGGCCTGCCGGCTCAGGTAGCGGCTGCAATGATTCATCATCAACGCCAGATCCCGGAATCAACGTCATGCGGTCGGGCTTGGCACCGAGCGCCATCAGCGCCTCGCGGTCGTCGGGATTTTGCACGATTGTGTAGCTGCGATTTCGATTGAGCAGCCAAGGCAGCAGTCGGGTCAGGACGCGCTTCAGCAGACGTGACTGCGAACTCGATGACGTGAAGATATAGCCGAGCCCGGTGATCGCATTGACGACGGGGAATCTCCGGTCGAGCGCAGCCAGCGAACCAAAGACGCAGCATTGCACCCCGGAATGGTGCACGATGCTTGGCTTGATCGCGCGCTCCACCTCCCGGATAGCTTTCAGCGCCGCAGCAGCCGTGAGCATCGCCCGTTGACCACGTTGGAAGGGGATCTGGTGAAGTACAAAGTCCTCCGCCCTGATGGAGGCGGCGCCGCTGCTCACATTGGTCGCCACATGAACCTCAAGGCCGGCGTCACGCGCTGCCCGCGCCATTGGCAGGCGATTGAGCAAGAACGCCCAGTCCTCGTTAGCGATGTAGAGGATGCGACCCTTCAGCTTGATTTCTAGGGGATTCATTGATCAGTCGAAGCAGGATTGTCGGAAGCCCGGATGTCATGGGTAATCGGGAGCATGAAAAATCTGTGTCGTCTCGAGGGGACCGGCAGGACCGCAAGTAGGCCATCAGCATCGTCGCCAACGTCACGAAGGGCCGCAGTCATACCACGGGATGACGCACGTCCACCAGCAGTGCGGCGGCCTGCCGCATGGTTCGGGTGCGACATCATCAGATTTGGTGGGTACGAAGTTCGAGCGATGCGCTGCTTGTGCCGCCTGGGTCTATCACAGCGCCGGCTGCTGCTGCGCGGACGCTTCGACGCGGTTGCTCTTGATTTGCGCCAGCTCCAACCGCCCAGTACAGGCGCTTATCGGATGTGGTGACCGCTCATTCCGAGGCGTCGTTGTTCGTCGACATTGCGGTCAGCGCACTCTGGAATGTTATTCATCGAACGCAACTACTGGGGGCAGGGGTGGGGTCAGTCCATTTGGCGGCGTTCGAACGCGGCCGGTGGCAGCGCCGAGCGAATACTATCGGTACGCCGTAGTGAGTGGGCATTTGCGTCCAGGCTAAGAAAAGGCGCCCGTCCGAACATGCCAATTTGCTGGCTCAATTAGCTAGCCATAAAATTCTTCAACAAATTCAATTGATTGAATTGTTCACATCGTGAACGTTCGACTTGACGTTCACGGCATGAACGGACTATCTGTCGCCGACGGAGGGGGAGTCTCAATGGACCACACGTTGCCGGATTCTAGCGGGGAGGATGAACGGATCGTCCTTAATTTGCTGAATTCCGTCGATGATGGCGCGCAATCGCAGCGCCGCATCGCGGAGGAGCTTGGTATCGCGCTTGGCCTCGTTAACGCCTACCTCAAGCGATGCATCAAGAAGGGCTTTGTCAAAGTCAGCCAGGCGCCGGCGCGTCGCTACGCCTATTACCTGACGCCAAAGGGCTTCGCTGAGAAATCGCGCCTGACCGTGGAATATCTGTCGTCCTCTTTCTCGTTTTTTCGTCAGGCCAAGGCCGATTGTGCGCAGGTCCTTCAATTGGCGAAGGCGCAGCATTTCCAGAATCTGGTGCTTTGTGGAAGGTCGGACTTGGCCGAGATTGCCATGCTGTCGGCTGTCGATTGCGGTGTCTCGATCGTCGCAATTGTTGATGAAAATGCAGGCGACACGCGTTTCGTCGGGGTCCAGGTCGTTGCTGGCTACGATCGTGTTGCCATTCCATTTGATGCTGTGATGATCACCGATGTAGCCAATCCCAGTCGGGCTTTCGATGAAGCGGTACGCCTCTATGGACCAGGCCGTGTACTGGCTCCAAGCTTGCTGGGCTTGAATCACCAGGAGCATCAGGATGCAGCGCAATGATTGCGTCAAATACACGTTCCTTGCTGCTCTGCTTTTTTCAGTGATCTGAACAGTGTCTACGGCCAGGGGGAGAGGGGCGCAGTAATGTGCGGCATTGCGGGTTTCATGCGACTTCGGCCAGGCGGCCGCGGGCCTCTATCGCAGCGGGTCCTCGACGAAATGACCGATAGCCTCGCATATCGTGGGCCGGATTCGCGCGGCACTTGGCTCGACAGCGAACGAGGTGTGGGCTTCGGTCACCGACGTCTGGCGATCCGTGATTTGACCCCCACGGGCGCTCAACCGATGACGTCGGGATGTGGGCGGTTCGTCATTGTCTACAATGGTGAAGTTTACTCCCATAACGAGATTGCGGCCGATCTTGAGCGGACCAATCGTCGGCTCAAAGGTCACTCGGATACTGAAATTATCCTCGAGGCCTGCGCGGAATGGGGCATCGAAAACGTGGTGCCGCGCCTGATCGGCATGTTCGCCATCGCGCTCTATGACAAGCAGACTGGCGACCTGACTCTTGTGCGCGACCGCCTTGGAATCAAGCCGCTTTACTGGAGCGTAATTGACGGGGTGCTGACCTTCGGCTCGGAATTGAAAGCGCTGCGCGCTGTTCCGGGCTGGGCGCCAGCCCTGGATCGCAACGCGATGGCTTCGTTCATGCGCCACAACTATATCCCGGCGCCTTTTACGATCTATAAGGATACCTACAAGCTTGAACCGGGCACCATGCTCAAGACCAAGCTTGGCGGCGAAGTTTCGACTGAGTGTTTCTGGAATCTCAGAGGCCTCGTTGAGACGTCGGTAGGCGGCAAATCGAAAATCGACGAGGGCGAGGCGATCAATCGCCTTGATGCTCTGCTGTCCGATGCAGTGAGGCGCCGGCTGGTTGCCGACGTGCCGATTGGTTCGCTGTTGTCGGGAGGGATAGACTCTTCGCTCGTGACTGCGCTGATGGCAGAGACCGCAGATCGAAAGATCAATACATTCTCGATCGGTTTTGCGGAGAAGGGATTTGACGAGGCGCCCTTTGCGCGCGAGGTCGCGCGCCATCTCGGAACTGACCACACCGAATTGTATGCTGATGCCTCGCATGCCTTGGATATGGTTGAGCATCTCCCGCAATGGTACGACGAACCGTTCGCCGACTCCTCTCAACTGCCGACCGCCTTGGTGTGCGAGCTGACCCGTCAGCATGTTAAGGTCGTGCTTTCGGGAGATGGTGGCGATGAATTGTTCGCGGGCTACTCCCGCTATGCCTACGCGCTGGATATGCGAAAGGTCGCCAGCCCCGCCCCAGGGGCTTTGCGCAATGTGCTGGCTCGAGGTCTCCGTGCTGTTCCGAGGCGTGCCTTGGATCAGATCGGCGAGGTGCTGCCGGGCCGCTGGCGGATAAACGGTCTTGGTTCGAAGGTTGAACGGTACGCCCCGGCCATTCTCGAGGGTGATCCCGACACGCTCTATCGCGGGATGCTGAGCCATTGGCACACACCGAACGATCTGGTGATCGGAGCTTCCGAGACCAAGGGGGTGCTTTGGGATACGCATCTCCCGACCGGCGTTCCGAATTTTCTCGACCGGATGATGCTTATCGACACTCTCACCTATCTGCCTGACGACATTCTGACGAAGGTCGATCGCTCCAGCATGATCGTCGGCCTCGAAGCGCGGGTTCCGCTACTGGATCACCGGGTCGTGGAATTCTCCTGGACCCTTCCAAGGCATATGAAGTATCGCGATGGCGTTGCCAAATGGGCGTTGCGCGAGGTGCTCTATCGCCGTGTCCCGCGTGCACTGCTTGACCGTCCAAAGATGGGATTTGGCGTGCCGCTGGCGGAGTGGCTGAGGGGACCGCTGAGGGACTGGGCGGAAGAATTGTTGGCTGAGAAAAGATTGAAGGACCAGGAATTGTTCACTCCCGCACCGATCCGAGAGCGATGGCAAGCGCATCTGGCTGGCGCGAACTGGGCCTATCCGCTGTGGAATGTCTTGATGGCGCAAGCGTGGCTGTCGGCTAATCCGGAGGTCTCGCTGTGATCGCGGCGCAGTCACTTCTTGGCTCGGTGTACGGACACCGCGAGCTCGTTGCTGAGCTCGTGAAGCGTGAGTTGCGTGATCGTCACACCGGACAGCTGCTGGGCGCGCTGTGGGCTTATGGCCATCCGCTGCTGCTCATGCTGATGTACTCGCTCCTGTTCGCCTACGTATTCCCGACCCGCGTCGGTAGCAGCGGCGGGCATCCCGATTTTGCCGTCAATGTCTTGATCGGAATAGTCTCGTGGCTGGCGTTTCAGGATTTGCTGGCGCGCTCCACCACGATATTGACCGCTCATGCAAGCCTCGTGAAGCAGATCATTTTTCCGGTCGTGGTATTGCCGATCAAGACTGCGATCGCTTCGGCGCTTCCATACTCAATCGCGCTTCTGTTCACGATCGGCTACGCTGCGGTCAGCGGAACCCTGACTTTCATGGTTCTGACCGTCCCGTTCCTGATTGCGATCCAACTCATTGCGATGACCGGTGTTGCTCTCATGCTATCGGCCCTCGGCATCTTCTTTCGCGATTTGCGCGACATCGTGACGATCTTCTGTGCGGTCAACCTGTTCGCACAGCCCATCTTGTTCAACCCGTATGTGACGCCGAGCTGGATGAATTGGGTTTTTCATTTCAATCCGTTCAGCTACCAGGTTTGGTGCTGGCAGGACGCGCTCTATTTCGGAGCCTTTCAACATCCGGCGGCTTGGATTGTTTTTCCCCTTGGGGCGGTCTCCTGCCTGGCAATCGGCTACGCGGTATTCTCTCGCCTGCAGCACGGCTTTGGTGACGCGCTATGACCGGATCCGAAATCGCCATCCGTGCGCGCGGGCTGCGAAAGGCGTACCGCGTCTATGAGCATGCAATCGATCCGCTGGTGGAAGTTATTCGCCGCGTTCCGCGCCACACCGAGCGCGTGGCCCTTCAGGCCGTCGATCTCGATCTCAAGCGTGGAGAGATCGTCGGAATTCTTGGGCGCAATGGGGCCGGAAAATCGACGCTGCTCAAGATCATCGCCGGAACACTCGAGCGCTCGTCGGGTGATTTGGACGTCAACGGCCGGATCACCGCCATCCTCGAACTGGGAACCGGCTTTCACCCGGACTACACCGGCCGAGAGAACATTTTCATGGGTGGGCTGTGCCTCGGCATGCCCAAAGCGGAAATCGAACGCAAGCTCGATTCGATCATCGAATTTAGCGAGTTGCGGGACGTCATCGACCAGCCATTCAAGACCTATTCGACCGGGATGCAGGCGCGTCTCACGTTCGCCACGGCGATCAGCGTCGAGCCTGATATCTTGATCGTTGACGAAGCTCTATCGGTTGGCGACGCGCGGTTTCAAATGAAGTGCTTCGGCTGGATCCAGCGGCTGAAGCAGAAGAACGCGACGATCTTGCTCGTGTCCCATGATACCAACACGATTACGACTTTCTGCGATCGCGCCCTGATTCTGGAAGGCGGACGAGTCTTCGCGGAAGGCGAGGCCGGGCCGATATCGGTGGTCTATCACAATCTGCTGTTTGGCAAATCGGAAGCGAGCACGGCGGCCGCGGCCGAAGAGGCGTCGTCGCCGGGGCTGGAGAACGCGATCAGTCAAAGAACCGTCGAGAATGCCGACGATTCCGAGCTGCCGGCGGAGGAAATCGCGCCGAAGGTTCGATATGGATCGGGTGAGGGGCGTTTGCTCGATTGGGGGGTGTTCGATGAGCACGGACGGCGCGCAACGCTCCTTCAGAGTGGAAGTAACTATCGCTTTTCGATGCGGTTTCGGTGCGATGCGGACATTCCGGCACTGTCCTGTGGTTTTGCAATCAAGGACCGCAGGGGAACTGTCGTATGGGGGGCAACCAACCTGACCAGCCATGGCGTGGCGTGGCAAGCCCGTGCCGGTGATGTTCTGACGATAGCGTGCGATTGCACGATGTGGTTGGCGGCGGGCGACTTCTTTCTAACGCTCGGCGCCGCGCATCTCCACGATGGTGCAAAAATCGATTTCGTCGAGGATGCCATTCAATTCCGGGTTGTTGGCACAAAAGGGGCTTTCACGACAGCCTTGGTCAATCTGGAGAGTGAAATCGTGATCTCCTCTGAACAAGAGGATGTCGCCCGGGTAAGCGGAGCTGTCGGAGGATGTTGAAGCGAATAATGGCGCCGTTGCTGGGACCGCGCGCGAAGACCGAGAGCGCGGCCCCGGTGCAACCCGCTCCGGCCCCGGTCTACAGTTCTGATGCTGCGCGGCTGGCGGCGGAGATCGAGAGCCTTGCGCCGGACAAGGCTGTTCAGCTTCTTACGCTCTTGAAGCGTGGGCTGGAGTTTCAATCCTCCGAATTCGAACGCTATCTTTCGGCGGAGGCGCTGACGACAGCCATCTATCCGAAGTTCAAATTCTCCGAATTTGCTCGGATATTCCTCGAGGATGAAGCATTCCTTGCCTACTACATGAGGTTCATGGATGTAGGGAACTGGCATTCGCTTGATCGCAAATATGCGATGAACGAGTTGCTGAAGCTCGTGCTTCATCTCGAAGGCGATGCCGCCGAATGCGGCACGTACAGGGGCGCTACGGCCTACTTGCTGTGCCAGGCCTTCAGGAAGATACCGATGTCGATTCATCTCTTCGACAGTTTCGAGGGGTTGTCCGAGCCGGCTTCCGTCGATGGCACGTACTGGCGAAAGGGCTCTCTGACCGCGGCCGAAGATGAGTTGACGCAGAGCTTGCGAGAGTTCGACAACTATCGGATTTACAAGGGCTGGATTCCCACGCGATTTGCCGAAGCGGCCGACTGCAGGTTTCGCTTTGTGCACGTCGATGTCGATCTCTACCAGCCCACGCTCGACTCGCTTCAGTTCTTCTATCCTCGCATGGTTGCGGGTGGCATTATCCTGCTTGATGACCACGGGTTCAAATCATGCCCAGGTGCGAAACAAGCAGCTGACGAATTCTTCGAATCGAAGGCCGAGAATCTCGCGCTTTTGCCAACGGGGCAGGCCTTCACGATCAAGCAGTAGGATGGGGCTTAGCTGCTTCGTACAATGGTGAGAAAGCTCTGACATGGCTGCGGAACGCTTGAAGTGGACCCCCGAACTGGTCAACCGGTTCTGGGACAATGTGGGGCAAACCCGGCTGACCGAACTCAGTTTCGCGAAGCTTGGCGGCCGTAGTGTCATTACGGCTATTGATCACATACTTCCAAAGCACGGACGCATTCTCGATTTCGGTGCCGGCGATGGCCACCTTCTTCGCTTCATGGCCCAGCGGGGCCTGACCGTGGCGGGATACGAGCCGTCGAAAGGACGCGCGGCAAATCTGCAGCGTGCGCTGGAGAATTTCGATGGATTCCTGGGCGTCGTGGGCGACGACTCGACGGAGACCTTTGATGTCGTAATCATGTCCGAGGTCATCGAGCATGTTCTGGACGAGGTCATGGACGTCACGCTCGATCGTCTGGCGCGCTTTGTGCGGCCCGGGGGCGTGTTGGTCATCACGACGCCCAACAACGAAGATCTCGATTTGGACATGGCGTACTGCCCGGTCAGCAATTTGCTGTTCCATCGCTGGCAGCACGTTCGCTCACTCGATCAATCGTCACTGAAAGCGCTTCTCTCCCGGTTCGGCTTCGATGAGGTGGTGACGCATCAGGTGGGGTTCGACGACAACATCTTTGTCCCGAACGATGCCTTCTGGAGCGGAAAGCCGCTCGTTGATCCTCTGCCGGATTGGCTTGAGAACATGCGCCAGAACAAGCCAACTCAGGCTGGGGCGGGGAATCGACTTCTGTACATTGGGCAGAAGGGGCGAGCGACCGACTATCAGGAGCAATTAACGGCCTTTCAGGCCCTTGCTGCGCAGGCGATGTCGAGCGCGTCGGCAAAGGCGTCGCCGCATCGCAGTGGAATCCTGATGATCATTGGTTCGTTGGGCCCGGGTGGCGCCGAACGGCAAATGGTCGCCTTGGTCGAACAGATCGTATCGAGAGGGATTGATTCAGTTACTGTGGCGCTCGTCCATCCGCCGGCGACGGAACGGGAGAATTTCTTCAGAGCCAGGCTGCAGAAGGCGGGCGTCAAAATCATCGACGGCTTCTCTGCCGCCAAATCTCCGACCGGATCCGGGAAGACGGCGGATCCCGATCCATTTGAAGTGTTGTCGCCGGAGCTCGCTGACGTAAGGGCCTACTACGACGTTCTCTCGGATGTAAATCCCGAGACGGTGTATCTCTGGATGGACGAAGTGTGCATCAAAGGAGGCATTGCAGCGACCGTACTGCAGATCCCCCGAACATTGCTCTGCTTTCGCAATATGCCATCCTACAATTTCCCTTACTATCACGGGTACCATCGTGATTGTTATCGGTTCTTGGCAGAGCAACCGAACCTGCAGATGCTAAATAACAGCCATGCTGGTGCGCGCGCGTATGCCGCGTGGCTGGAGCTCCCAGAGGGAGCGATCAAGGTCGTGCACAACGGAATTGACCTCGACAATGATGCTGCACCCAAGGTCCTGAGAAAACAATACCGAGCCGCGTTGGGCATCGATGAGAAGATGCTGATTGTTGGCGGTGTCTTCAGGATGATGACGGAGAAACGTCCGTTCCTCTGGCTCGATGTCGCTGCGATGATACGTGAGAAGATGCCGAATGTGCGCTTCCTGCTGGTGGGCAATGGCGCGCGGTTCGATGATGTTCGCGCTCGCGCCGAGCAGCTTGGGTTGACCGGCGCATTGATATTTGCCGATCTGGAACTGCGCCCGGCCGCGGCAATCGCAGCAATGGACCTGTTCTTTCTGGCGTCTCGTATCGAGGGTCTTCCAAACGTCATTCTCGAAGCTCAGGCCCTTGGGGTTCCCGTCGCTACGACCTCCGCTGGAGGCGCTCCCGAGGCTGTGCTGGATGGCAAGACGGGGCAGATATTCAAGCCCGATGCGACAGCGCGGGTTATGGCTGATACTATCGTTGACTTGCTAGGCAACTTGCGCTGGAGAGAAAAAGCTGCGCAACTGGCCCCGCGACAGGTCAAGACTTCTTTTAATATAGAGCTCATGGCCGACGGGATGCTGGCCGCCCGCGATGAAATTGCGGTCGGTTCGGCAGTTGATAGCGAGGTTGTTGAGGCGGGTCCGTCGGCTGATCCTGTTGTGGAGAAGGCAGATCAACCGCAACGACCTTGGGCGCTGCGGTGGTTTGCAGCCAAGCTCCCGTCCTGGATCTATCGATCGTGAGCGGGCGACTGGGCCGAAGGTAGTGCCGAACCCATCGTGCGTATTAAGCAGGATCGAGCAAACCCATGACCGCAAGATTTGAACGGGGGCCGGCCAGGCCATTTGTCTAGGGGGCGAAGAACGTGGGCAAGGAGGAACAAGCGACATCGAAGGGCAATGCTGCATGGCGGCCGCCGGCGCGGACCGTTTCTTCCATGTTTGCAATAGGTCCAAAATTCGTGGCGAGGGCATTCGCCGTGGCGGTCCGTCGCAATCTGCCGCACCGCACGATTGCATTTATTCGGCAGTACCGGCCGCGTCGACCTCCAACCGTCACGTTCAAAGATGCGTATTTGTTCGCCTGGTCGAAGATGGCTCGTATTCGGCAGTACCGGCCGCGTCGACCTCCAACCGTCACGTTCAAAGATGCGTATTTGTTAGCTTGGTCGAAGATGGCTCGCTGTCGTCCCTTGTTGGCGCGCGATCCGGCAGAACTCAGCATGGTGGAGCGGGTCGAGCGTGGAATTCTCAAGCTCGTCCTGGCGATGCCTGATCGACGACATCGTCGCGCGCTCAGGCAGTTCGGTATCCAGCTGGAGAGGCAAGGTGTCTCGGCCGCGAGGAGATCGATTGCGCAGCAGCACGGTGTGACGATGATGATCGGCACGCTTGGCCCAGGCGGTGCAGAGCGCCAATTGGTGGTCACGGCGCGGGGGCTTCGCGAAGGCCGGAAGCCAAGCATCCGCGTGGCATGCGTCAATCTATCCTCCCCAGTCAGCAGGTTTTTTCTGCCGGAGCTGGAGTCCAGGGATATTGCAGCCAGCGTCATCGGCACTGAGGTGGACAGTAACCTCGAACCGGCGCGGCGGGCCGTCGTCGATGCCTTGCCGCCGGAACTGCGGGACGACGTGGCCCTCTATGCCAAGACATTGGCGGCGCAGAACCCCGAGATTGCCCATCTGTGGCTCGACGAAGTCAACATCAAAGGGGGTATCGCGGCGGTGCTGACCGGCGTGCCAAAGATCATCATCTCGCAACGTAGTTTGCCGCCGATCAATTTCGTTTTTCATCAGCCATACATGCGTGAAAGCTACCGCTGGCTCGCGCGTCAGCCGGGTGTCAAGATGATCAACAACAGTGCGGCTGGCGCGAGGGCTTACGAGGCGTGGCTTGGATTGGCCAAGGACTCGATTGGCGTTGTCCGCAATGGTTATGCCTTTGATGAGTCCGAGCTGGCGGGGTACAAGGCGGATTGCGCCAAGCTCCGACAGCGCGTCGGAATTGAACCCGGCGCGCAGGTTGTGGGGACCGTGATGCGCTTCACCGAGGAAAAGTGCCCCATGCTGTGGCTGGAGATCGCAGCGCTCATCCGCCGGGAACTGCCTGATGTGCGTTTTCTGATCGTTGGAGATGGACCTTTGCGCGCGGTCATGGAGGCTCGCGCGGCTGCTGACGATTTGGCAGGAGACGTGTTTTTCGCGGGCCATCTGAAGGAGTCGATGGCCGCTATTGCCAGCATGGACCTGATGCTTCTGACCTCCCGTGCGGAGGGGCTTCCGAACGTTTTGGTCGAAGCGCAGTTCCTGGGGGTGCCCGCCGTGACGACGCCCGCCGGCGGCGCGCCAGAGGCTGTCAATCACGGCAAGTCAGGGTGGGTTCTCCAAGGCTGGGACGCGGCATCGAGTGCTTGCCAAATCGTGCGCCTTTTGCGAGACGGCCACTGGCGAGAAGCCGCGGCGAAAGATGGTCCTGAGTTCGCGTTCAAGCGCTTCGGGGTTCAGCGTGCGATCGATGAAACGCTCGCGGTGTATGGTTAAACGGATTCCAGAGGACAATTTGATGGACCAGGTAGAAGAGAAGCGCTTCGAGTTCGGAAAGAATTGGCATGACTTCATTCAGAAGAATTTCGACGCGGAGAAGGTTCAGACTTCGAAGCGTCATATCCTTCAGTTCATGGGGCGTTCCGATCTCAATGGCCTGACGGTTATCGATATTGGCTGTGGCAGCGGGCTGCATTCGATTGCCATGCTCGATGCAGGCGCCGCCCGGGTGGACGGCTTCGACTATGATCCGGATTCGGTCCGGGCCAGCAAATTTGTCCAGTCGCAAGCGGGCAACCCTGCCAATTGGACCGCGGAGCAGGGGTCGGTTCTCGACGATGCCTACGTCGCCAAATTGCCGCTCTACGATCTGGTCTATTCGTGGGGTGTGCTGCATCACACGGGCGAGGTCTGGCATGCGATTCAAAATGCAGCCAGCCGAGTGAAGCCGGGAGGACTGTTCTACATCGCACTCTACTCGGCCGACGTACAGAAAGACCCGACTCCGGAGTTCTGGCTTGATGTGAAGCGCCGATACGTTGCTTCCGGTTGGCTGCGGCGCAGGCTCATGGACGGTTGGTACGTCTGGCGTTTCGAGATGTACCGAGATCCGCGCAATTTGCCCGCGTTCCTGCGGCGGGTGCGGGAATACAAGAAAATGCGCGGCATGAACAAGTTTACCGACATCCGCGATTGGCTCGGCGGCTGGCCCATGGAGTTCGTCTACGACAAGGACGCCATCGATTTTGTCGAGAAGATGGGCTTCAAGCTCGAGAAGATCGCAACCGGCGAAGCAAATTCCGAATTCCTGTTTGTTCGGAATGCGTAGAGGAACGATGCTATGTGCTCTGCCGCATGGGATCGCGACAAGGCGTTCGCGGTCGCGGCGAGGATGTCATTGATTTTCAGACAATGAGCCCACTCCCGATCATATACGTGATCGGCTCCCTCGATGTCGGGGGAGCCGAGCGGCATCTGGCACAGATCATCCCGAGACTTGATCGCGGCCGATGGAAGCCGGTCGTTTGTTGCATGACCGAAAGAGGCAAGCTCGCAGATGGTCTGGAGGCGGCCGGCTTCGAGGTGATAGCCCGTCCGGTCGCGCGGCGTTCCGGCGGCGCGTCTCGGATACGAAGCTTCGTGCGTCTCGCTGAGACGGTTCTCTGGCTTTGCCGGGTCATGCGCCGATTTCGTCCGGCAATCGCTCATTTCTTTTTGCCTGGGGCATACATCCTGGGGGCTCCGGCGTCGATTCTGGCTCGCGTTCCCGTTCGGATCATGAGCCGACGAAGCCTCAATTACTATCAGCGCAACATTCGCTTTAGTCCTGCGATCGAAGGCTGGCTGCATCCCCATATGACGGCCATTCTCGGCAATTCAAACAGCGTGGTGCGCCAACTGCATGATGACGAAAACGTCCAGGCAGATCGGCTCGGCCTGATCTACAACGGCATCGATTTCGCAAAGTATCAAAAGTCTTCGATGGTGCGGCAGGGCGTGCGTGCCTCCCTCGAAATCGATCAAGACGCGCTTGTTTTCATTATGGTGGCAAACCTCATCCCTTACAAAGGACATCAGGATTTGCTCGTGGCCTTTTCGATGGCTTGCCCTCATTTGCCCGCCGGCTGGAGGCTCTTAGTGGTGGGGCGCGACGACGGAATCGGCGGGGCGCTGCGTGAGCAAGCGACGAATCTCAAAATAGCCGACAACGTGCTCTTTCTCGATTCAAGAAGCGACGTGCCTGATCTCCTGTGTGGCGCGGACATCGGTGTTCTGTCCTCGCACGAGGAGGGGTTCTCGAACGCGGTGCTCGAGAGCATGGCGGCCGGACTTCCGGTGATCGCAACCGACGTGGGAGGAAATCCCGAGGCGAATATCAACGGAGAAACCGGGTTCATCGTGCCGCCGCGTGATCCCAAAGCGATGAGCAAGGCAATACTTCTTCTCTCCGCGGACGGGGCATTGCGCGCCAGAATGGGCATGAAGGCGGCAGACCGGGCTGAAAAGACCTTCAGTCTGGATGCTTGTGTGTCGCGCTATGAGGATCTTTATCGCGGCTTGCTGGAGGGCAAGATTCCGAATGATATCCCGAGCATCCGGCTTTCGAAGTAATCTATCCCCACCGTTCACGCCAGGCTTCGAACATCAAGACGTCCCAGAGCGCGTATTGCCAGTTGCGCTTGCGCGACAGATGCTCGGTCCAGTGCCGGCGAATGAGCGCGACGTCGAAGAAATCCGTCTCCCGCAACCGCTTCTCGGAAAGCAGATTTTCCGCCCACTGCCGCAACGGCCCGCGCAGCCATTCGTCGAGTGGAACAGAAAAGCCCATCTTTGGACGCTCGACGAGATTTCTCGGGACGTGACGGTACAGAACCTGACGTAACAGCCATTTGCTGACGCCGCGCCGGATCTTGACGGAGTGCGGGAGCCGCCAGGCCATTTCGACAACGCGGTGATCGAGCAGCGGCACTCTCGCTTCAAGAGCGACCGCCATGCTCGCACGATCGACCTTCGTCAGGATATCGTCGGGAAGATAGGTCACCGAGTCGAGGAATTGCATTCGATCGAGCAAGTTCGGAAAGTCGGTCCGTACGGAATTGTCCCACAAGACCCCACGGGCTTCCGCCACGCCGGGCGCAATGCTATCCGGGTCCCAATGGCTGATCAGCTTTCTGTACAGCTCATCGGCATCGTTCAACCCGAGCACGTTCGCGAATTTATGAATCTTGTCGCCCGGCAGTCGTGGATAGCTGTGCTCCGGAAGGTAGTCGAAAATCGCGTTCCATCGCTCCGAGCTTACCGAAGTCAGGCCCGCTGCGAGTGCCTTTCGCGCGGGGGTCGGCACCAGCGAAAGCATCCTCCAGGAACGCCGGGTCAGCTGATATCGATTGTAGCCCGAGAAGAGTTCGTCGCCGCCATCGCCCGAAAGTGCGACGGTGACGTGCTTGCGTGTCATCGCCGAAACCAGGTAGGTCGGAATCTGTGACGAGTCAGCGAACGGCTCGTCGAAGATTTCGGAAAGCTTCGGTACGACCTCGAGCGCTTGCTGCGAGGTTGCGATGAGTTCGGTGTGCTCGGTTCCGAGATGCTTGGCGATCGCAGCGGCGTGAGGTGCCTCGTTAAAGGCCTTTTGCTCAAAGCCGATCGAGAACGTCTTTACCGGTCCGACGTTTGCGGCCTTCATCAACGCGACGACGGTCGATGAATCGATTCCGCCGGAAAGGAATGCGCCGAGCGGCACGTCCGCCATCGTTCGCTTGCGGATGGCATCGACAAGAAGCGTCTCGAGTTGTTCGACCAGCGACGCCTCGTCTCCGGAGAGCGGGTTGCTCAGGCCGTCGAGAGCCACCTGCCGGGCATCCCAGAACTTATCAATTTGTTGTTCGCGGCCGAATTCCAGGGTCAGAATAGTCCCCGGCTCGAGTTTGTAGACATCCCGATAGATGGTGTGCGGAGCCGGAATATAGTTGTGTCGCATGAACGAGGCGACCGCCGCCGGTTCGATCCGCGGCGTCCATCCCGGATGCCGGCGCAGCGCCTTGAGCTCCGAGCCGAACATGAACAGCCCGCCGACCTTGGCCCAATAGATCGGTTTGATGCCGAGTCGATCGCGAATGAGCTTCAGGGTTCGCTCTTGCCTGTCCCAGATCGCGATCGCAAACATGCCGATCAGTCGGTCAGCCGTGGCGCGGATTCCGTATCGCGCGAACGATTCGAGCAGGACCTCGGTGTCCGAGTGTCCGCGAAAACGGTGGCCGGTCGCTTCGATCTCGGCTCGGATTGGAAGGTGGCTGTAGACCTCGCCATTGTAGACCATCACGAAGCGGCCATCGGCCGAGTGCATGGGCTGGTGTCCGGCGGGCGAAAGATCCACGATCGACAGGCGGCGGTGAACGAGGGCAACACCAGCTTCGGCATCGACCCATATGCCGTGGTCGTCGGGACCGCGATGTTCCAGGCTGACGTCCATGGCGTCGGCGATGGATTTAAGCTGTTCGACCGATGTCCGACTGCTGGGGTCCGCGAGAAATCCGGCGATTCCGCACATCGTGCCCTACTGGAAGGCTTGCAAATCGGTCAGCGGGCAGGGGCCGAGCCAGGGAGATTGCCCGTCCAGCAGAATTAGCTCATATCGCATCTAAACCACGACAATAAGACGGCATCCACGGTTGATGACCTGGCTCAGGCGCGAACCAATAGGCGCGAAGGTTATCCCGAGGGAACCGGATAAGGCAAAGTTGGCGACGCCGGTATTGGGTCGACGAAGCTCAGAGCCGACGCATTTTGGCCGTGTCGCAGGTGTCTCAAAGGATGCAAGAGGGGTCGAAGAGGTTAATACGCCTTCGTATTCTCTTTAGGTCGCCCTGGCAATAGCGCTCATTTTTTGCGGCAGAATCCTTGGTATCTTAAGGACTTTCGCTCTTGCGACGTCGGCTGTATGGCGGCTAAACAACCGGCCTCGATGGTACGCCTGAGCCGGAACTTCCTTTATGTCACATTTCCGAAAGATTGCAGTTATTGGGTTGGGCTATGTCGGCCTTCCCGTTGCGGTTGCCTTCGCCCGCAAAAGAATACCCGTCGTTGGTTTTGACGTGGACCGCAGCCGTGTTGCCGAGCTCAGCAAGGGATATGACCGTACGCGTGAAGTCGACGCCGAAGATCTTCGCCATCCGTCGCTGACGTTCTCCGTGGATTCGGTGGCGATCCGGGACTCGGATTTCTTCATCGTCACTGTGCCGACGCCAATCGACGATGCGCACCGGCCGGATTTGGGGGCAATGATTGCCGCATCGCGCACGGTCGGCGGTGCGCTCAAGAAGGGTGACATCGTCGTCTACGAATCGACGGTTTATCCGGGCGCGATCGAGGAGGAATGTATCCCCATCCTGGCCGAGGTCTCCCATTTGAAGCCGGGCGTGGACTTCACGGTCGGGTACTCTCCCGAGCGGATCAATCCCGGTGACAAACTGCACCGTTTCGAGACCATCATGAAGGTCGTCTCTGCTCAGGATCCGAAAACGCTCGACATCGTTGCTAATGTCTATGGGTCCGTCGTAACGGCCGGCATCCATCGCGCACCTTCCATCAAGGTGGCCGAGGCTGCCAAGGTCATCGAGAACACGCAGCGCGATCTGAACATCGCGTTTATGAACGAGCTATCGCTGATCTTTCAGGTGCTGAATATCGACACTGGCGACGTTTTGGCGGCCGCGGGCACAAAATGGAATTTTCTGCCGTTTCAGCCCGGCCTCGTTGGCGGCCACTGCATCGGCGTCGACCCCTACTATCTGACTTTTCGTGCCGAGCGAGCGGGCTACCATCCGGAGGTGATTCTGGCCGGTCGCCGGATCAATGACGGCATGGGTCAGCGCATTGCGCGTGAATGTGTTCGAATGCTGCTTCGCGGGAAGGGCAAGGGGGGCAAAAGCACCGTCACGGTACTTGGCCTGACCTTCAAGGAAAATGTCCCGGATACGCGCAACTCCCGTGTGGTCGACATCATTCGTGAGCTTGAGACATTTGGTATTCACGTTCAGGTGCACGATCCTCTCGCGAATGCGGAGGATGCAAGCCATGAATATGGGCTGACGCTGACTGATCTCGATGACCTGCGCCCGGCGGATGCGGTTATCCTGGCCGTCGCGCATGATAGCTATCTCGCCGGTGGCTGGCCGCTCTTTCAGCGCCTATTGGATGGCGGCACGGGCCTCATTCTGGATGTCAAAGCGAAGCTCGACCGTAGCGTAGCTCCCGCCGGCATCGAGCTCTGGCGGCTATAGAACAATGGCTGAGAAAGCGATGTCGCACGATACACCACTGGTCACTGGAGCTGCCGGGTTCATTGGCTTTCATGTTGCCCAGCGCCTCTTGGCGGCGGGCCGCAAGGTCGTCGGCCTGGACATCGTCAACGACTATTACGATCCTCAACTGAAGGAAGCACGTCTCGAGATCCTGAAGCGCGACCCGAACTTCACTTTTGTGAAGCTCGATTTGACTGATCGCGCGGGTATCAAGTCGCTCTTTGCCGCGTATCGTTTTCCTGTCGTTGTCCATCTCGCCGCCCAAGCCGGCGTGCGCTACTCGCTGGAGCATCCACATGCCTATGTGGATGCAAACCTGGAAGGCTTCATCAATATTCTTGAAGGATGTCGCCACAACGGGTGCGGACACTTGCTGTTTGCATCATCGTCATCGGTCTACGGCAGCAATACAAAACTGCCCTTCTCGGTGCATGACAATGTCGACCATCCGATCAGCCTGTACGCCGCGTCAAAGAAGGCCAATGAGTTGATGGCGCACTCGTACAGCCATCTGTACGGCATCCCTGCTACCGGCCTGCGGTTCTTCACGGTCTATGGTCCGTGGGGCCGCCCGGACATGGCCATGTTCATTTTCGCGAAAGCGATTTTGAGTGAAACGCCGATCAAATTGTTCAACAACGGTGATATGCGCCGTGACTTCACTTTTGTTGACGATATCGCCGAAGCGATCATCCGCCTCATGGCGCGGCCACCTCAGGGGCAATCAATCCCCCCCACAGCCGCGCCCGATCCTTCGAGCAGCAGGGCGCCCTGGAAGATCTACAATATCGGCAACAATAACCCCGAGGAGCTCTTGCACGTCGTCTCTCTGCTGGAGAAGGAGCTCGGCCGGAAAGCAATCAGGGAACTGCTTCCGATGCAGCCCGGCGATGTGCCGGCGACCTATGCAGACATTGAAGATCTGGCGCGGGACATCGGATTTCGGCCTGCGACCAGCATCGAGGATGGGATCGCGCGATTTATCAAGTGGTACCGCGAGTACCACAAGGTTTGACAGCGAGCCGACATTCGGGCGTCGGCGCGGATCGGGCTTGCTCCCCACTGCCCGGCGACGAACATGGCGGAATCGGCGTGCCGTCCGCCACCTGATCGGCGCATGGCCTTGCTTTATCCCGGGTTTTCTGGGTAATGGAACGCTACCGTGCGGCTCGCAAGGCCGCTTGTTCCCTCGGCTCTTCGGCTGGTTGACTGGCCAGCCACGAGACAAGACAGGGCCTGTTGCATGATCAGATTTGGCCTGCTCGGGTGCGGGCGTATCGCCAAGCGTCACTCGGATCTCCTGGGTGGCAATCACATCGAAGGAGCGAGCCTGGTCGCGGTCTGCGATCCGATCCGCGCGCGCGCCGATGCGGTTGCCGGGAAGTTCGGCGTTGCGGCCCATTACGACATGGACGAATTCCTGGCGCGGAAGGACATCGATGCCATCGCCGTGCTGACGCCGAGCGGTCAGCACCCCGCGCATGTGATCGCCTGCGCGAGGGCCGGCAAGCACGTCGTGGTCGAGAAGCCGATGGCGCTGCGTCTGCAGGACGCCGACGACATGATCCGGGCCTGCGACCAGGCCGGCGTCAAGATGTTCATCGTCAAGCAGAACCGCTTCAACGTGCCGGTAGTCAAGGCGCGCGAGGCGCTCGACGCCGGCCGCTTCGGCAAGCTCATCCTGGGGACGGTCAGGGTGCGCTGGTGCCGCGACCAGGCCTATTACGACCAGGACGATTGGCGCGGCACCTGGGCCTATGACGGCGGCGTGCTGACCAATCAGGCGAGCCACCATGTCGACATGCTGGAGTGGTTCTTCGGCGACGTCGTGAGCGTGCATGCGCGCGCGGCAACGGCGCTGGCCAATATCGAAACCGAGGATACAGCCGTCGCAACGCTGAAGTTCCGCAACGGCGCGCTCGGGATCATCGAGGCGACCACCGCAGCGCGCCCGACGGATCTCGAGGGCTCGCTCTCGATCCTGGGCGAAAAGGGCACGGTCGAGATTTCGGGCTTTGCGGTCAACCAGATCCGGCACTGGCGCTTTGTCGACGAGCTGCCGTCCGACAAGGACGTCGTGGAGAAGTTCTCGGTCAACCCGCCCAACGTCTACGGCTTCGGCCATCAGGCCTATTATCACCATGTGGTCGATTGCCTCGAGAACCAGCGCGCCGCGCTGGTCGACGGGCTCGAGGGCCGCAAGAGCCTGGAGCTGATCTCGGCCCTCTACGAGTCGATCGAGACCGGCGAGGAAGTCGCGCTGCGCTTCACGCCACGGCTAAGCCGGCTGGGCGTCGCTTCGTGAACCGGCCGGACGTGCATCAGGCCAGCGTGCGCGATGTCGCGTTCGGCGAACGCGTCAAGATCGTCGAGCCCTGCAACCTCTATGGCTGCAAGCTCGGCGACGACTGCTTCGTTGGCCCCTTCACCGAAATCCAGAAGGGCGTGATCGTCGGGGCGCGCACCCGCGTGCAATCGCATGCCTTCGTCTGCGAGCTCGTCTCCATCGGCGAGGATTGTTTCATCGGTCACGGTGTGGTGTTCGTCAACGACACGTTCTCCACCGGCGGCCCGGCGCGTGGACGCAAGGAGCTGTGGCGCGAGACGGTGATCGGCAACCGGGTGTCGATCGGCTCCAATGCGACGATCATGCCGGTCAGGATCGTCGACGACGTCGTCATCGGCGCCGGATCGGTGGTGACCAAGGACATCACGACGCCAGGCACCTATGCTGGCAATCCGGCGCGCCGGCTGCTGACGAGCCAATAGGGCAACAGGGGAATTTCGATGGCGGTGCCGTATGCCGACCTGCAACTGCAATACCAGTCCATCAAGGGCGAAATCGACGCTGCGATCGCCGGCGTGATCCGCGACAACGCCTTCATCCGCGGCAGCTATGTCGACGCCTTCGAGCGCGAATTTGCAGCGGCGGCCGAGGTCGCTCATTGCGTGTCCTGCGCCAACGGCACCGACGCGCTTTACCTTGCCATGCGGGCGCTGAAGGTGAAGCCGGGCGACGAGGTGATCACGACGGCGCATTCATGGATCTCGACCGCGGCGATGATCACCCATTCCGGTGCCACCGTCGTCTTCTGCGACACCGACGAGGCGACGTTCACGATCGATCCGGCGGCCATCGAGGCTGCGATCACGCCGCGCACGGTCGGCATCATCCCGGTGCATCTGTACGGCCAGCCCGCGGATATGGACGCGATCATGGCGATCGCGCAGAAGCACAAGCTGTGGGTGATCGAGGATTGCGCCCAGGCCCATCTCGCGCGCTACAAGGGCCGCATGGTCGGCACCTTCGGCGAGGCCGCGACCTATTCATTCTATCCCGGCAAGAATCTCGGCGCGATGGGCGATGCCGGCGCGGTCGTCACCAACGACGCGGCGCTCGCCGGGCAGATGGCGATGCTGGCGCGCCATGGTGGACTGGTGAAGCACCAGCACCACATCGAAGGCATCAACAGCCGGCTCGACGGCATGCAGGCGGCGATCCTCTCGGCCAAGCTGCCGCATCTTGCCGCCTGGACCGAGGCCCGGCAGGCCGCGGCCGAGGTCTACGATGCCGGCCTCAACCAGATCGAGGATGTCGTGGTGCCCGAGGTCGCGCCGGCACGCAGCCACGTCTATCACCTCTACACGATCAGGCATCCGCGCCGTGACGCGCTCGCCGCCCATCTCAACGCCAACGGCGTGCAGACCGCCATCAACTATCCCACCGCGCTGCCGTTGCTGCCGGCTTATGCGCGGTTCGAGCATCGGCCGGAGCAGTTCCCCAACGCGCATCGCGATCAGGGCCGGATTCTCTCGCTGCCGATGTTCGCCGAGATCACGCGCCAGCAGCAGGACGAGGTGATCGAGCTGATCCGGAAGTTCTGATCGGGATCGCGGCCTCGTGCCTGACGCTGTGGTCGTCAGCTCCCGAGCAGCAGAGGCCTCAGGAATTTTTCCAGATTGGAGCCTGAGAACAGGTAGCCCTTCAGCCCGGCCGCACGTGCCGCCTCGAGATCCGTCGGCTGATCGCCGACCAGGAAGCTGCGTTCGACGTCGACCGGAAAGCGTTCCAGCAGATCATTGATCATGCCCGGCGATGGTTTGCGGCGGTGGCTGACCTGCCGATATCGTTCAACCGTCCCTTCAGGATGGAACGGGCAGTATTCAAAGGCGTCGATATGCGCGCCGATCCTGCCGAGCTCATCGGCCATCCAGTCGTGAAGCTGCCGGACGTGTGTCTCCTCGTAGAGACCTCTTGCGACGCCGGACTGGTTGGTCACGACGAACGCAAAATACCCCATGTCGTTGACCGCCTTGACCGCCTCGCGCGCGCCGTCGATCCAGACCAGCCTGTGGCTTTCGAACAGGTAACCGATGTCCTGGTTCAGGACGCCGTCCCGATCGAAGAAGACGGCCGGCCTTCGCGGCTGATCTCCGGAAGCACTGCTCATGAGGTGATGATCCGTCCGTCTCCACGGGGCACGAGCCGGCTCAATAGTTCACAACGCCGCGCGCGACAAATGCGGACTGATCGAACGCCGGGTGATCTCAAGGCCTAACGCTCGTCTGCAATCACCTTGCCGTCGTTCGGTAGCGAGCCGGTGCCGACCAGCTCGACGGTGCCGCCGAGCTTTGTCACGGCACGCAGCGTTGCCGCGATGTCGCTCTGCAGGGCATCCGCCGCCGAGGCACATTCGGCCCTCAGCGTCATGGCGTCGGCCTCGCCGGCGCGCGTGACGACAAGGCGCAGCCGTCCAAGCTCGGGATGGCGCTTGCCGATCTCCGCGATCTGCTCGGGTCGCACGAACATCCCCTTCACTTTGGTGGTCTGGTCGGCGCGGCCCATCCAGCCCTTGATGCGCATGTTGGTGCGTCCGCAGCGGCTTGCGCCGGGCAGGGCGGCGGTCAGATCGCCGAGCGCGAGGCGGATCCACGGATGATGCGGATCGAGCGAGGTCACCACGATCTCGCCGACGTCCCCCGGCGCAACCGGATCGCCGGTGCCGGGCTTGAGGATCTCCAGGATCAAATCCTCATTGACCGTCATTCCCTCGCGCGCTGCCGTCTCGAACGCGATCAGGCCGAGATCGGCGGTGCCGAAGGCCTGGTAAGCCTCGACGCCGCGCGACTTCATCTCCTCCTGCAGCGATTTCGGAAATGCCGCGCCTGAGACCAGCGCGCGCTTGATCGAGGATACGTCGCGGCCGGCGGTGGCGGCGGCGTCGAGCAGGATCTTCAGGAAATCCGGGGTGCCGCTATAGCCGACCGGGCGATAGGCCTCGATCAGCTCGAATTGCTGCTCGGTGTTGCCGGGGCCCGCCGGGATCACCGCACAGCCGAGCGCCCGCGCCGAGGCGTCGAAGATGAAGCCTCCGGGGGTGAGGTGATAGCTGAAGGTGTTCAGCACCACATCCCCCTCACGGAAGCCCGCCGCAAACAGCGCCCGGGCGCCGCGCCAGGGATCCGCCTGGCGGCCCTCCGGCTCGAAGATCGGTCCCGGCGAGGTGAACAGCCGGGCGAACGAGCCGGGCGTGTCGGCCACGAAGCCGCCGAATGGCGGGGCGGCTGTGTGCAGGGCCGGCAGTTCCGACTTACGGAGCACCGGCAGCCCCGCCAGCGCCTCCCGGCTGGTGATGGAGGCGGGGTCGGTGCCCCTCAGCAAATTGGCATAGGCGGGCGCTGCCATCGCCTTGCGCAGCACCTCGGGCAGCCGGGCGAACAACGCGGCCTCGCGCTCGGCCGGATCGCGCGTTTCAAGGGCGTCGTAATGGTCGGTCATGGCAGGTCCTTGAGAGGATGTGCGCGGGTTGCGTGCCAGTCCGCCCGTGCTATCAGACGGTGACCGCTGACATTGGGACGGTTCCAGGGAGCACGATGGCTGAGGCAGAAAGCGTTGCGGCGGACGGGGCCGCCGACGTCGTAGCGAGGCTGAAGCGCCGCGTCGTCGACCAGGCCCTGCCGCTGTGGTCGACCGCAGGCTGGGACAGCATCGCCGGCGGCTTTGTCGACCGGCTGCACCAGGACGGGACAGCCGACCGCACCGCCCCGCGCCGGATTATGGTGCAGGCCCGCCAGATCTATTGCTACGCCAAGGCGGCCCAGCTGGGCTGGTATCCGGAAGGGCGCGCGGTCGCGCTGAAGGGGCTGGACTACCTGCTGGCCAAGGCCAAGGCGCCGGACGGCCGGCCCGGCTTCGTCTACAGTCTGACGGCCGAGGGCGGCGTGCACGATCCGCTGCGCGACACCTACGGCCACGCCTTCGTGCTGCTTGCGCTCGCGACCGCCTACGGCCTCGACCAGGACGCCCAGATCCGCGCCGAGATCGACGCGCTGCTGTCGTTCCTCGATACCCAGCTGCGCTCGCCCCATGGCGGCTTCCACGAGGGGCTGCCGCCCTCGATGCCGCGCCGGCAGAACCCGCAGATGCATCTGTTCGAGGCGATGATCGCCTGCTTCGACGCGACCCACGATTTGTCGTTCCAGAACCGCGCCGGCGATTTCTTCGCACTGTTCCTCGCCAACCTCTACGACAAGCAGACGCGCACCCTCGGCGAATATTTCGAGGAGGACTGGTCGAAGATCCCGCCGGTCAGCGTCGAGCCCGGCCACCTCGCGGAATGGGTCTGGCTGCTGAAGGGATTCGAGCGGATCACCGGCTGCCCGACCGGGCGCCCGCGCGGCGAGCTGCTGGCTTCGGCGCTGCGCTATCGCGACGCGGCCACCGGCTGCTTGGTCGACGAGGGCGACGCCGAGGGCAACATCCGCCGCCACACACGGCGGCTGTGGCCCCAGAGCGAGCTGGCGAAGGCGTGGATCGCGCAGGCCGAGTCGGGCGAAGCCGGCGCGGCGGACGAGGCGCGTGCGGCGCTGGTGCTGCTCGAGCGGCACTATCTCGGCCATGCCGTGGCCGGCGGCTGGTACGACCAGTTCGACCGCGACGGCAATTCGCTGGTCGACACGATCCCGGCGTCGTCGTTCTATCATGTGCTCTGCGCGGTCACTGAAGCCGAGCAGGTGCTCGGATAGAACCGCCTTCCTGGTCTGACGCGTTTTCTGCACACGCAACTCCGCCCGAAAACGCTCGCTATCCTCACAGCCAGCGCTTGCGCCGCTTGAAGCTCTTCAGGTTCTTGAAGCTCTTGCGCTGGTCGCCGGCGCCGCCGAGGTAGAATTCCTTGACGTCCTCGTTGTCGCGCAGCTCGTCGGCGGAGCCGTCGAGCACGACCTTGCCCTGTTCCATGATGTAGCCGTGGCTCGCGACCGAGAGCGCGGCGCGCGCATTCTGCTCGACCAGGAGGATCGTGACGCCGAGATCGCGGTTGATCTCCTTGATGATCGCGAACACTTCCTTGACGAGCAGCGGCGACAGCCCCATCGACGGCTCGTCCATCAGGATCATCTTCGGACGGGCCATCAGCGCGCGGCCGATCGCGAGCATCTGCTGTTCGCCGCCGGAGAGATAGCCGGCGAGGCCGGTGCGCTCCTTCAGGCGCGGGAAATACTTGAACACCATGTCGATGTCATCGGAGACCTCGCCGTCGCGCCGGGTGAAGGCGCCGAGCCGCAGGTTCTCCAGCGACGTCATGTCGGCGACGATGCGGCGGCCTTCCATCACCTGGAAGATGCCGCGGCGGACGATCTTGTCCGGATCGATGCCGTTGATGCGCTGGCCCTCGAACAGGATCTCGCCGCGGGTGACCTCGCCGTCCTCGGTCTTGAGCAGGCCGGAGATCGCCTTCAGCGTGGTCGACTTGCCGGCGCCGTTGGCGCCGAGCAGCGCCACGATCGCGCCCTTCGGCACCTCGAGGCTGAGGCCGCGCAGCACCAGGATGACGTCGTCATAGACGACCTCGATGTTGTTGGCGCTGAGCAGCGGCGGCGGCGGGATTGCCGTCGGCCCCGGGCGGGTGGCTTCGAGGGTTTCGTTCATGGTCTGTGTTACCCTTCGACGTCATTGCCGGGCTTGACCCGGCAATCCATCGATCGGAATACGTCTTCGCTTGATGGATGCGCGGGTCGAGCCCGCGCATGACGATGTGTGGACGTGATCGGCTGCCGCCTCACCACCCGAACCATTCCGGCTTGCGCGGCAGGTCGACGGTCTTCACCTTCTCGAGCTTGATCGTGCCCTTGCCCATCAGGTCGTTGATGTCGCCATCGGTCGCGCCCGAGACCTTCGAGCGATACAGGTCGACCTTCGTGGTCGGGCGGTGATCCTTCTCGGTCCAGGTCGACGGATTGCAGACGCCGTCCATGCCGGCCGGCACCCAATCCTTCTTCTGGTAGAAGCCCTTGGCGACGTTCTCGCCGGTGGCGCCGCCGTTCTTGGCGGCCCAGTCGAGCGCTTCCTTCAGATAGAGCGCGCTGCAGACCGCGGCGATGTAGTGCACCGGCCGATAGACCTTGCCGGACGGGTCGGACATCTTGGAGATTTCCATCACCGTCTTCATGCCGGGGGCGTTGCCGCCCCAGCTCACCGCCGTGCGGAGCGGGAAAATCACGCCGTCGGCTGCATCGCCGGCGGTCTTGGCCGCGTTCTCGTCCATGCCCCAGACATTGCCGAGGAACTGGACGTCGACGCCGGCGGTCTTGCAGGCCTTCAGCACCGAGATGTTGGAGGCCGCCGTGTTGCCGAGATAGGCATAGTTCGCGCCGGAGCTTTTCAGGCTCAGACACTGCGCCGAGTAGTCGCCGGGGGAGAGCGCGAATACCAGCGGCGGCAACACTTCGAAGCCGAGCTCGGTCGCCAGCGCTTCACCGGCCGCCTTCGGCGCGTTCGGATACGGATGGTTGGCGCCCATGTGGACGAATTTCGGCTTGCCGGGCTTGCCCTTGGCCTTCCAGTCCTCGGCGGCCCAGGTCAGCATCGCGCGCATCGAGTCCGAATAGCTCGGGCCGTAGAAGAAATTGTACGGCGCGGGCTTGGCCTTGCCGCTGGTGCCTTCCGGATCGGTCAGCGCGGCGGCGTAGGAGCCGGAGATGTCCGGGATCTTGTCCTGCGCCAGGAAGCCGGTGAGGGCCTCGGTATCCGCCGTGCCCCAGCCCATGATCGCCGCGACCTTGCCATCGGGCGCCGACCACTTCTTGTAGAGCGCGATGGCGCGCGGCACCTGGTAGCCATAGTCGTTGCTGTCGACATTGAGCTGCTTGCCGCCGACGCCGCCGTTCTTGTTGACCCAGGCGAAGGTGTCGGCGACGCCCTGGCCATAGGGGGTGCCGACGTCGGACGTGCCGCCCGAGAGGTCCTGCAGATGGCCGATGGCGATCTGCGCCTGCGCGGTGGCGGCCGCGCTGCTGATCAGCAGCGCAACGGAGACCGAGCTCAAAAGGGATCTAATCGTCATTTTTGCTTTCCTCCTGCTTATTCGTTGAACCGAATTTTGAGTTGCGTTCCGTGCCTTGCGTCAATGCGAGAACGGGTAGAGCTTCCAGTAGGCCTTGATCTGCCTCCAGCGATGCGCGAGGCCGTCCGGCTCGAACATCAAGAAGCCGATGATGATCAGGCCGATCGCGATCTCGCGCAGGAAGGTGATGTTGTTGTTGAGCTGCAGCGCCTTGTCGATGGCGCCGCCCTTCAGCCACGCGCTCAGCCATTCCATCGATTCCGGCAGCAGCACCACGAAGGCCGTGCCCATCAGCGTGCCCATCACCGAGCCGGTGCCGCCGATGATGACCATGGCGAGGAACAGCACCGAGCGCTCGATGCCAAAACCTTCCTGCGAAACCACGAGCTGATAGTGCGCGTAGAGCGCGCCGGCGATGCCGGCAAAGAAGGCGGCAAGCCCGAACGACAGCGTCCGGTACTTGGTGAGGTTGATACCCATGATCTCGGCGGAGAGATAGTGATCGCGGATCGCGACCAGCGCGCGGCCGTCGCGGGTGCGCATCAGATTGGTGACGAGCAGGTAGCTGATCACCACGTAGGCGAGCACGACGTAGAAATACTGCCGGTCGCCGCGCAGGGTGTAGCCGAAGATCGAGAACGGGTTGGCGCTGGCGGGCACCGAGCCGCCCGAGAACCATTCGGCGCGCGAGAAGAAGTCGAGCAGGATGTACTGCGCGGCGAGCGTTGCGATCACGAGATAGAGTCCCTTCAGCCGCGCCGCCGGCACGCCGAAGATCAGCCCGACCAGTGCCGTGACGACGCCGGCGAGGGGAATGGCGAAGAACACCGGGATCGACGCGTTGTTGGAGATGTAGGCCGAGGTAAACGCGCCGAACAGGAAGAACGCGGCGTGGCCGATCGAGATCTGGCCGGTGAAGCCGACCAGCACGTTGAGGCCGAGGGCCGCGATCGCGAAGATGCCGATCTGGATCGCGATCGAGAGCAGGTAGTTGGACAGCAGCATCGGCGCGAAGCAGGCGAGCACAATGCCGAGGATCGCGAAATTGCGGCTGGTTGCGGTCGGGAAGACCGTGGTGTCGGCCGCATAGCTGGTGCGGAAATCGCCCGAGGGGATGAGTGTGCTTGTCGCCATTGATCAGACCCGCTCAATATCCTTGGTGCCGAACAGGCCGTACGGCTTGATCATCAGGATGATGATCAGGACGTAGAACGGCGCGATCTCGTAGAGATTGCCCCAGTGCAGGTACTGGCTGTCGACATACTGGGCGACGTTTTCCAGCAGCCCGATGATGATGCCGCCGAGCACGGCGCCGCCGACCGAGTCGAGCCCGCCCAGGATCGCGGCCGGAAACACCTTGATGCCGTAGGCGGAGAGGCCGGACGACACGCCGTTGACCACGGCGACCACGACACCGGCGACCGCCGAGACGGTGGCCGAGATCGCCCACGCCATCGCGAACACGTTCTTGACGGAAATGCCGAGCGACTGCGCGACCTGCTGGTTGAAGGCGGTGGCGCGCATCGCAAGGCCGTATTTGGAGGCGCGGAAGAACCAGGCCATGCCGACCATCATGGCGAGCGAGACCACGAGGCTCATGACATAGACGGTCTGGATCTGCAGTCCGAACAGGCTGACCGACTGGCTCTGGAACACGCGCGGAAACGGCTGCGGGTTGACGCCGAAGATCCACTTCAGCGCGGCCTGGAACACCGTCGACAGGCCGATCGTCACCATGATCACGGAGATGATGGGCTCGCCGATCATCGGACGCAGGATCACGACCTGGATCGCGATGCCGAAGATGAACATGAAGACCAGCGTGATCGGCATGCCGACCCAGAACGGCACCTGATACTTCGTCAGCAGCGCCCAGCACACCCAGGCGCCGACCAGCAGCAATTCGCCCTGCGCGAAGTTCACGACCTGCGTCGCCTTGTAGATCAGCACGAACGACATCGCGACCACGCCGTAAAGCGTGCCGACCACGAGGCCGTTGACGATCAACTGGATCAGGAACTGGGTGTTCATGGGGTACGGTCGCTCCGGACTGCGGCGCCAGCACCCTCTCCCCTTGCGGGAGAGGGTGGCTTCGCAAAGCGAAGCCGGGTGAGGGGTTGTCTCCGCATCGGGATCGTGGAGAGGGTACCCCTCACCCAAGCGAGTTCGTGTCGACTAACGGTGTAGCCCTCTCCCACAAGGGGAGAGGGCACATTCATGAGCACCGCGTTCTGGTCGCGCAACACAGTCATTCCGCGGCCTCCGCGATCACGGCGCGGCCGAGGTCGACGACCTCGAGCGTGGTGCGGACGCGCTGGATCGAGCCGTCCTGGAAGCGGATCACGGTGTCGACGGGGATGGTGGCCTTGCCGCGGTAGATCGCATCGATGATGTCGGCGTATTTCTCGTTGATCACGCCGCGGCGGACTTTTCGGGTCCGGGTCAGCTCGCCGTCATCGGCATCGAGCTCCTTGTAGAGCAGCAAAAAGCGCGAGATGCGTTGCGCCGGCGGCAGGGTGGCATTGACGGTCTCGACCTCATTCTTGAGCAGCGCATAGACTTCGGGCCGCGAGGACAGGTCGGTGTAGGTCGTGAACGAGATCCGGTTCTTCTCCGCCCATTTCGAGATGATCGAGTAGCGGATGCAAATCATCGCCGCGAGCGCGTCGCGGCCGGCGCCGAGCACCACCGCCTCGGCGACATAGGGCGAAAACTTCAGCTTGTTCTCGATATATTGCGGCGAGAAGCGTTCGCCGCGCGAGGTCTCGGCGAGATCCTTGATGCGGTCGATCACGACAAGCTGCCGGTTGTCGTTGTAGTAGCCGGCATCGCCCGAATGCATCCAGCCGTCCTTGATGTCGGCGACCGATGCTTCGGGGTTCTTGTAATAGCCGTGGAACATGTTCGGATGCCGCACCACGATCTCGCCGACGCCGTTGACGTCGGCATTGTCGATGCGGATCTCGATGCTGTCGGCCATCGGCACGCCGGTGGTGTCGGGATCGACCTTGCCTTCGGGATGCAGCGTGTAGGCGCCGAGCAGCTCGGTCTGGCCGTATAGCGTGCGCAGCGGCACGCCCATCGCCTGGAAGAACTTGAAGGTATCCGGCCCGAGCGCCGCGCCGCCGGTCGCCGCCGAGCGCAGCCGCGTGAAGCCGAGCCGGTCGCGCAGCGCACGGAACAAGAGCTGGTCGGCGAACACAGAACGCTTGCCCTCGGCGAGCGCCGCAAGGCCGGTCCTCATACCGAGGTCATAGAGCCGCTGCTTGAACGGCGAGGCGTCCATCACCCCGGCACGGACGTCGGCCGCGATCGATTCCCAGACTCGCGGCGCGAACAGCACGAAGGTCGGCGCGATCTCGCGGAAGTCGTGCATCATGGTGTCGGGCTCTTCGACGAAGTTGACCTTCATCCGGGAGAGCAGCCCTTTGCCCAGCGCGTAGATCTGTTCCATGATCCAGGGCAGCGGCAGCACCGATACATATTCGTCGTCGGGCCCCTTCGGATCGAAGGCGAGATAGGTCGCGCAGTGCCGCAGCACGCGCCCGGCAGAGAGCATCGCAAGCTTCGGGTTGGCCGTCGTGCCCGAGGTGGTGCAGAGGATCGCGACGTCCTCGCCCTTCGTAGCGTCGACCAGTCGCTCGTACAGTCCAGGCTCGCGCGCGGCGCGGTCGCGGCCCAGCGCAACGAGCTTGCTCGCCTCCATCAATCGCGGATCGTCGTATTTGCGCATGCCGCGCGGGTCGGAATAGACGATGTGCTTGAGGTGGGGCACGCGATCGGCCAGGCCGAGCAGCTTGTCGACCTGTTCCTCGTCCTCGGCGAAGACCAGCTTGGCCTCGCCATAGGTCAGGAGATAGGCGGCTTCCTCGTCGAGCACGTCGCGATAAAGACCGAGGCTCATCGCGCCAATCGCGTGGGCCGCGATCTCGGCGGCGACCCAGTCCGGCCGGTTGTCGCCGATAATGCCGATCACGTCGCCGCGGCCAAGCCCGAGCTCGACCATGCCGAGCGCGAAATCATGGGTGCGGGTCTGGTAGTCGTTCCAGGTGAATTCGCGCCACAACCCGAAATCCTTCTCGCGCAGCGCGATCTCCTGGCCGTGTTCCTTCGCGTTCAGGCGCAGCATCTTGGGAAAGGTGTCGGCCTGCGCGGCGCGACCGGCATAGTCCATCATGCGGCGCTCTCCCGCACCGCCGGCTTGTCGTCGGGATCGACCAGCGCCTCGTCCTCTTCGCCGAGATAGGCGCGCTTGACATGGGGATCGGCGAGCACGGTGGCCGGATCGCCCTCGGCGATCTTGCGGCCGAAGTCGAGCACCATGACGCGGTGGGAGATGTCCATCACGACGCCCATGTCGTGCTCGATCATCATCACCGTCATGCCGAACTCTTCGTTGAGATCGACGATGTAGCGCGCCATGTCTTCCTTCTCTTCGAAGTTCATGCCGGCCATCGGCTCGTCGAGCAGGATCAGTTGCGGCTCGAGCGCCATCGCCCGGGCTAGCTCGACGCGCTTGCGCAGGCCGTAGGGCAGAGTGCCGGCGGTCGCCTTGCGCACCGATTGCAGATCGAGGAAGTCGATGATCTCCTCGACCCTGCGGCGGTGCTCCAGCTCCTCGCGGCGCGCGCCGGTCAGCCAGTACAGCGATCCCGTGATGAAGTTGTTCTTCAGGAGGTGATGGCGGCCGACCATAATGTTGTCGAGCACGCTCATGTGGTGGAACAGCGCGAGATTCTGGAAGGTCCGGCCGATGCCGAGCCGGGGCCGCGCGTTCGGGTTGAGGCCGGTAATGTCCTGGCCGCGATAGAACAGCTGGCCTTCGGTCGGCCGGTAGCGGCCGGAGATACAGTTGACGATCGAGGTCTTGCCGGCGCCGTTCGGGCCGATGATGGAGAACAGCTCGCCCTCGTTGACGCCGAAGCTCACTTCGGTCAGCGCGCGGACGCCGCCAAAGCGCAATGAGACTCCGCGCACCTCGAGACTATTAGCCACCCTGTTCCCTCCAGATACGGGCGCTTTGGCGCGCTCTTTATCTTCGCTTCGATCTTACTCTTCGATCTTACATGGGCCGCCGAAGGGAGACCATCCGACTAATGATGCCTGCGTTCGGGAGCATCGCTTGACCCGATCGCCTGCGTCATGCGCGGTAACGCCGCACCCGCCTGCAAGCCCGTCTCTCGCGTCGTCCGCCTTCAGCGATCCATCAAGGAGCTGCGCGACGTTACGCGAGGTGGCTCTGAATACGAGAAAGCGATAGGTTGAATTGTCATGTGCCCGACATTTAGTCAGGAATTTTCGCTGGCATTCCAGGCCTCGGGTCCCTGGCTTCGCGCACGGCGTTGCTGCGGTGCAATATCGTTGCAGTATCTTGGGGAGGACGCCGTCGCTAGCATGATAGCTGCTGATTACCTG